>CAZIQC010000018.1:0-12791 GCA_964541335.1 uncultured Oscillospiraceae bacterium | reverse complement strand
TTTTGCCGGTGATTTCTTCCATCTTGGCAATGTGTTCCATAATTTGTGCCTGAATTTCATCATTGATTTTTCTTCCGTCCTCGTAGTAACGGGTGCACGCTTCCGTGGAAATCGTGAAGCCCTGAGGAACGGGAAGACCGAGCTTTGTCATTTCAGCAAGGTTGGCACCCTTACCGCCGAGAAGATTTCTCATCGAGGCGTCGCCTTCGCTGAAAAGATAAACGAATTTAGTCATTAACTAAACCTCCTAAAATATAATTTATATATTTTGTGTCACAAATGTTATCATACACTATTTCAACACAAATTTCCAGTGCTTTTTGAAAAAAATATGAAAAAATATGTAATTATAAACCGTTTTTTACGATTTTGCGCAAATACGATAACGATTTCGGTACAAAACCGAGCTGAAATATTAAAAAAGCTTCGCTTATTTTCCCGAGAACGATATAATTATCGGGTGAGATGTCGGCTAAGAGAGCGTCCTTGAGAGAAGAGGTCAGCAAAAATTTTGCGAGTTTGCACTCGGCAGAGGATATATACGTTCCGTCACCATTTTTGTGCAAATTACAGCGCGTTTCGCCATCAACGTAAGAAAAGAACGCCGCTTTCGCACCGCAATGACATTTTTCCGAAAAATCGGGCATAAAACCGCACAGGGCAGACAGCCTCAATTCGAAAACCAGTTTTACGTACGAGGCGGCGTGCGGCTTTTCGGCAAGAATATAAAGACTGTTCAAAAACAAACGAAGCTCGTTTTGCGCGGGAGTGTCGGTTGTGATAAAGAATTCGCATAAATTGCAAAAATACGAGGCATACGAAAGAGAAACTATGTTTTCGGATATTTTTGAAAACGAGGATTCCGTTTCGCCCGAAACAAGCGAATATAAATCGTCCTTTATTTTTTTTAAAACAAAGCTTCCGTATGAGAAAAGCTGTGTGCAGGCACGCGATTTGTGTTTCAGCGAACGTGCGCCCTTGGCAACGACAAAAAGCTTTCCCACGGTGGGGGAAAGCAATGTCAGTATACGGTCGTTTTCGCCGCAGGCGCGGCTTTTTATAACTACCGCTTTTGTTTTAAGGCTTTCGACGGGCATGGTAAATCCTCTTTCGCTTCTTTATATTTGAGATAATTTTCTATCGTTCCCGTTTTGATAAAAAGCTTCCATTCGTCCTCGTGCGTTTTCATATATACCCTCCGTTACAATAATGCAGATACGTATATTATATGAAAAACGCCGATAAAAACAGTATGTAAATTATGGTTTTGCAGTATAGCCAAGCTCGCGCAGTGCGGTGCCCTGGTTTCTCCAGTCTTCGCGCACCTTTACCCAAAGCTCCAAATAAACCTTGCAATCAAGGAGCTTTTCGATATCGGCGCGGGCATAAGAGCCTATGCGCTTTATCGTTTCGCCGTTTTTGCCGATGATGATGGGCTTGTGACTCTTTTTTTCGCAATAGATAACGGCTTTTACGGCGGTAAGCTCCGCATTTTCATCCATTTTTTCTATTTCCACGGCGGTGCCGTGCGGAACCTCTCTGTCAAGCAGGCGAAGAAGCTTCTCGCGTATTATTTCCGCCGCCATATCGCGAACGGTGCTGTCGGCATATATATCGGTGGGATAGAAAGGCACGCCGTTGTCAAAATTCTTTAAAATCTCGCATCTCAGCAGGTCGATGCCGTCGGCTGTTTTTGCACAAACGGGAACTATTGCGCAAAAGTTGCCCGCCGCGGAAAAGCTCTCTATCTGCGGGAGCAGTTTTTCCTTTTCCGTTGTGTCGGTTTTGTTTATAACAAGTATGAGCGGCAGATTGTTCTTATTTGCGGCGGATATTACCTTTCGATCCGTGTCGGTTATATCGCTCGCCGCCTCCGTTACCAAAAGCACAACATCCACATCGCCCAGCGAGCTGTCCGCGGAGGTGTTCATATACTCGCCGAGCTTTGTTTTGGGGGTGTGCATTCCCGGAGTGTCGACAAATACGATTTGATAATCCTTTCCGTTGTCTATTGCGGCAAGGTTTGTCCTTGTTGTTTGCGGCTTGCGCGACACAATCGACGCTTTTTCGCCGATGAATGCGTTTGTAAGCGTTGATTTGCCGACATTCGGTCGACCGACTATTGCGGCAAAGCCCGATTTAAAATTATTCATTGGTAAAATTCCTTTCTATGTGAGCATTGTCAGTAAATTCAATATATAGGGTAAAAATATGAACAGAGCGCATAGGCATGCTCCTATACTGAGCATAAGCACGGCTCCTGCGGCAAAATCCTTGGCACGCTTGGCATACATATTGAAAACCGCCGTGGAAAGATCCACCGCATTTTCTATTGCACTGTTTATAAATTCGGCACTTATTACGCCGAAGCAAAGCGTGACTATAACGCCCTTTTCGGCAGGCGTAAGCCCCAAAATAACCGAAAGAGCGATTGCGGCAACGGCGGCGGATATGTGTATGCGCAGGTTGCGTTCCTCGGATATTAGTGCGAATACCCCGTGAAAAGCGTGTGCAAAGCTTTCCGAAAGAGATTTGTTCTTCATCGAAAGCACCTATCTTTCAAGCTTCATTTTTGAAGTAATTTCTTTTTCGCGGGCACGCATAACGGACGTGTACGGCTCTTCCGTATGGTCAAAGCCGAGAAGATGAAGCGTTGAATGAACGGTAAGAAAGCCGACCTCCCTCAAAAGCGAATGTCCGAACTCCTCCGCTTGTGCGGCGGCGCGTTCAAGAGAAATGACAATGTCGCCCAAAAGGAGAAAATCTCCGTCGTAATCGCCGCTGTCTTCAAGCTGAACGCCGTTTTCGTCAAATTCCAAAATGGGAAAGCTCAAAACGTCGGTCGGGGAGTCGATATTGCGGTATTCGCGATTTATCTCACGAATGCCGTCGTTATCGGTTATAAGTATGCTCACCTCAAAATCCGTATCCGCGCCGCCGACAACGTCAAGAGTTGTGGAAACGGCACGCTGGACGATGTTTTCAAGCTCTTTGGTGAAATCAAGCTTGTCCTGTTCGTTTTCGATAATAAATTGTATCATTTGACTGTCTCCTTATTCATATTTTATTCTTTCGTGAAAATATCCGCCGAGGGTTGATGTTATAACACGGATAACCTTTTCAAGCTCGGCAAAGGTTATGCTGCACTCGTTAAACTGACCGCTTTCGACGCGTTCGTGGGCTATGCGGCGTACCATTTGCTCGATTTTTCCCTCGCTTTTATCGTTTAAGCTGCGAACGGCGGCTTCGCACGAATCGGCAAGCATAACGATTGCCGCCTCCTTTGATTCCGGCAACGGACCGGGATAATAAAAGGCGGAGGTGTCGGCGTTTTTATCCTTTTCAAGCATACGCAAAAGAAAATATCCGGTCGACGTTGTGCCGTGGTGCTGTGCGATTATTTCGCGTATGTCCTTGGGAAGACGATTCTTTTGAGCAATCTCCGCACCGTCCGATACGTGCTGTATGATAACGCGCGCGCTTTCCTCGGGGGAGAGAGTGTCGTGTATGTTCGAATCGTATTGATTTTCTTTGAAATAAAGCGGATGACGAAGCTTGCCGACGTCGTGATAATATGCACCGACACGGGCAAGGAGAGCGTTTGCGCCTATTTCGCGTGCGGCAATTTCCGCAATGTTCGCAACGGTGAGCGAGTGATGATATGTGCCCGGTGCTTCAATCAACAGCCGCTTTAAAAGCTTATTTTCGGGGTTTGCAAGCTCGGTAAGCTTCATCGGAGTTGTTACATTAAACAGCCATTCCAAAAACGGAAGTGTGCCGATTGTAAGTATACCCGACAAAAAGCCGCCGACAAAGCCTGTGCAAAAGGCGGAAACCGCCGCTTTCGCACTGCTTGCCTCGATTAAAGACATTGCACAGTAGACCGTTGCGTAAGAAAATGCCGAAATTATACCGGAGGGGAGAAGCTGTGAACGGCGCTTTACCCTGCTGAAGGCATACGCGCAAAGACTGCCGCCCAATATCATACAAAGAGAGTAGCCCCAGCCGGAGTCAAAGGCTATTCCGCAAAGCACGGAAACGGCAATATTGACGATAATAGCATATTGAGATGTTGAAAATATCGCCGTAACGCAAGGTAAAAAGCCGAGCGGCAAAACGGGAATGAATTTTTCGGGAAGAACCTTTGCCCCGTAAAATGCCGCCGCAACCGATAACAGTGCCATAAGAGAAACAATGGGCAGGGTGGAGGAAAGGGCTTTTTTCTTTCGGGAAAAGCAGCATACAACAACGCCGAAGCACAGAATTATAAATATAATACTTCCGATGGTATAAGTGGGGAGAAGCGGATTTGAGCCTTTTAAAATTCCGAGTGCGGAAAGCATATCGAGCTGTGCGCGCGACACTATTTCTCCCTTGCGCAAAATGACTTGATTTTTTTTGTATTCCGTAACGGGCACTGCGGCGGCCGCCGCTTCCTTGCGACGCAAGGTTTCCTCCTCGTTGAGTTCGAGATTGACCGTAAGTACATAAGAGCATATTTCCTCAAGAGCGGCTTTTTCGGTTGCAGTTAAGCCGAGCACCGAAATTTTTTCGACACAAGCGGACTTTGCTTCGGCAATGTCGGAAATGCCGACCTTCATTGCGGCTTCGACAATGTCGGACAGGGTGCGCATTGTATTGAATTTTTTTTCGGAAGCGGTCATTATTGCGTTGGCGCTTTTTTCGGAAAGATCGATTTTTGCGGCGGCGGCAAGCTGAGAGCCGCTTGCAGGCTCGGAGGTGTCATCGCCTTTGCGCAGAGAAGCCGCGGTTGAAAAAAGATTATTTACGGTTTCCGTTGCGGCAACGGTTTTGGCGGAGTCTATGGTATAAACATTATCCACACTTTGAGTTGCCGCTTCGCGCCTGGCGGCGGTGGTGGTTTCGTCCACGATGGCACGCGGAGCGTAAACATCCACATTCGAAACGTCGCCCTCGTTAATTTCGATTTGTCCGCTTCGTCCGGAAAACAGAATTATCATTGCGATAAGCACAAGCGAAACAATGCTTGTAACGGCATGAGCCGCATTGTCAAAAAAAGCTTTCATCGGTTATTGCCTCTTTTCGTATCTTTCATAAGCGGAAATTATTTTCTGCACGAGGGGGTGTCGTACAACATCCTTGTCGGACAGATGACAAAAGTCGAGCCCGTCGATGTTTTTCAAAACCTTAACCGCCTCTTTTAAGCCGCTTCGCTTGCCGTCGGGCAGGTCGATTTGCGTAATATCGCCGGTGATAACGGCTTTTGAACCAAAGCCTATGCGTGTGAGAAACATCTTCATTTGTTCGGAGGTTGTGTTTTGCGCTTCATCCAAAATAATGAATGCGTCGTCAAGAGTTCTGCCGCGCATATATGCCAGCGGGGCGATTTCTATCGTGCCGCGCTCGAGATACTTTTGATAATTTTCCGCGCCGAGCATATCGCTTAATGCATCGTAGAGCGGTCTGAGATAGGGGTCAACCTTCATTTGCAAATCACCGGGAAGAAAGCCGAGCTTTTCGCCGGCTTCGACCGCGGGGCGGGTAAGTATTATGCGGCTGACCTCCTTTCGGCGAAACGCGTCAACCGCCATTGCCACGGCAAGATACGTTTTTCCCGTTCCCGCGGGACCGATGGCTATAACAACGGTATTGTCGCGGATTTTTTGAATGTAGTGCTTTTGACCGTAGGTTTTGCTTTTAACGGGCTTTCCGCTTGCGGTGATACAGATACAGTCGCCGTTTGTCGGAGGAATAAAATCGATGTTTTCGTTTACGGCAGTAATCGCATAGCGAATGTCCTGTTCGGTTAAGTTGTCGCCCCCATGAAGCTGCGTAACAAGCCTTTCGATGACAAGTGCGGCTTTTTCGGCATTGTCGCCCATTATTTTTACGGCTGTGTCTCTGTTTAAGAGGCGCACGTTCATTTCGCGCTCTATAAGCTTGGCGTTACAATCCACACTTCCGAAAAGTGCCATAACGGTATCGTTTGAACCTGTTTCAATTATTTTTTCCATCAGTATCACCTTTATCTATAGGAATTTCTTTATCTATACGCATATTGCATTTTACCTGTATTTTTACAATAATACTCGTTGCGCAATCTACATCGTCGCAGGTTGCGGATATATCGGTTGCGCCGCTTTTTTCAAGCTCGGAACACATTTGCGAAATATGCTCATCCGTAATTTTCGATATGTCGTTATCCGCAAAGTGCCCGTTTGTTTCGTAATAATCCGTGCGAAAAAAGCGAATGTTCAAAGCGGGAAGCTTTAATTCGTTTTCTATTTTATCATATTCGGCATATGAAATTCCACTGTTTAATGAAAATTTTATATTATTTTTTTTAAATTTTATTCCGAAAACACTTTTTTTGTTGCCGGTGCGCGTCTTTTTTACGATTTGTTTGGGAATACGCAGGGCTTTTTCCCTCCATACGGAGGCATAAACGCTTCCGCAGGCGTGATGATGGTAGGTGGGAATATTTTCGTTTTCGCTTCGAAATGTTCCCGTTATGAGAAGCTGACCCTTTTCGACGGTTTCACCCTCTTTTATAAGAGGTGTTCCGCAAAAGGTTTGAATACTTGTTACAACGCCGTTCTCGGTTGAGATAACGTCGGACGGTTCGGATATTTTTATTGTATCGGGGGCTTTCTTTCGCGGAACTATTCGCACATCGGCACACGTTCCGTCGATGTTTACCCACAGCCACGATAAATCGCCGTGAGAAAGCAGAGTACGACGCTTGATTTCGTCCGGATTGATTTTTCTTTTGTAAGCCCCGCGGCGTATGCCGAGAGTGTCGAGCGTTTTGAGTACATCCCTTTGCAGGGAGGCACTTCCGCCGCTTATTTCAACGCGCCATATGAAGGAATAGTAAACGGAGAACGATACCGCAAACAAAATCGGCAGGGAAAACAGTGCCAGCCTTTTTTTGTATTTTGCGAAAAATATCGGAAAGCCGTATCTGTCCTTAACCGAAACCGATATGTTTTCGGGAACGAGTGACGAAAGGGTGCGCCAGCCACGCCCGCTGACGGAAAAATAAAGCGCGTTTGAGCTTTTCGTTACATTGCGCACATAAATTCCGTTTGCGGAGGCAATGTTTAAAATTCTTTCGGGGAAACGCCCGCGAGCTTCTATAAGATAAATTCCTTTTATGCGGCATACAATATCCGTAAGCATAGTATAACCTCCAATCATAAAATTGTATGTTTAAGCAATTTTAAACATAACTTATAATATGAGGAGTGAAGCGGATGAAGAAAAAAGAACAGCTTGCGGACAAAATAGCACGGACGCTGGATGTTCCGCTCGATGCCGTGTGCGATATTCCGAGAACGGAGATTACCGGCAAAAGTCGTCTGTGCGTGGAAAATTTCAGAGGAATACTCGATTACGACGATACATCGTTTAAAATAAACACGAAATCGGGAATTATAAGGATTGACGGGCACGACCTTTTCCTTGAAAGTATAACCGACGATTGCGTGTGCCTCAGAGGAACGATAACAAGGCTGGAATTTGTGTGAAAGGGGAGAGAATATGCTGTTTTTTATTGTTTGTGCGTGCTTTGCGCTTTTTCCCGAAAATGTTTTGCACGGTGCGCAAAACGGCTTGGCTTTGTGTATAAACGCAATTATTCCGTCGCTTTTGCCGTTTATGCTTGTGAGCGAATGCTTGATTGCAAGCGGATTTTCAAGACCCTTGGGTGCTGTCGCGTCAAAGCTTGTCACACCGATTACGGGAATAAGCCCGAACGGGTGCGTTTGCCTGATAACGGGTCTTTTGGGAGGATACGGTGCGGGAGCGCGGGCTGTGTACGAAAGCTATAAAAAAAATATGCTGACAAAGGAGGAGGCACAATTTCTTTTGCCGGTGTGTAACAATGCCGGACCGCTGTTTGTTACGGCAACGGTGGGCGTTGGTTTTTTTTCTTCAAAAAAAACAGGAATACTGCTGTTGTGTGTGCAAATATTAACGGCAATTATAATAGGAAGCATTCTTTTTTGCACCGCACACAGGGAAAAATCGTCGATAAAAAAGGAATGGCGGGCATATGCCGAAAACAGGGCACGGCTTAGCGGCATTATTGCCGAGAGCGCCGCTTCCGCGGGAGAAGCCGTTATAACGGTTTGCGTATTCGTAATAACCTTCAGCGCAATACTTCAAGCCGTTCCCATAGGCGAGGCAAGCCGCGCGGCAGGTTTTTTTGAGGTAATGCGCGGCTGTGCCGAGCTGTCGAGAGAGGGAGTGCGATGTTTGCCGCTTTTAAGTGCAACAATATTTTGGAGCGGAATAAGCGTTCATATGCAAACAAATGCCCTGTGCAAGGGAGAACTCGGTATGCGCTCATATACGCTTTGGCGCGCAATCGGCGCGGCTGTGGCATATTTGTTGACAAGCTGTATTCGCAACGATGCGGCGAGCACGGCATTTTGCCTAATTTTCGCGCTCGGCTTTATTATTACGGTGCTTTCGGTCGGAAAAATATTTACAAAAGAATTTTCTCGGCAATCCTTATTCCGTCAACAGCGGCACTCATAATTCCGCCGGCATATCCGCCGCCCTCGCCGCAAGGATAAATTCCTTTAATATTTGCTTGCATATTTTCGTCGCGCAGTATACGCACAGGCGAAGAGGAACGACTTTCAACGGCGGTCAGTACGGCGTCCGGCATTGAAAAGCCGCGAATTTTATTGTCAATAAGCGGAATTGCACAGCGCAAGGCTTCCGTTATAAAATCAGGGAAAAGCTTGTCCAGCGCGGATGGTGTGACACCTATGGGATATGTGGGAAAAACACTTCCCAAGGAAACGGTTTTTTGAGAACGAAGAAAATCTCCCACGGTTTGCACGGGGGCAAAATAGTTGCCGCCGCCCATATAAAAAGCGGTGCGCTCGAGCTTTCTTTGAAAATTCATTCCGGCAAAAACATCATCACTCGGAAAATCCGCGGGAATGACGGATACCAACAATGCACTGTTGGCATTTTCGCCGTTGCGGGAGAAATTACTCATTCCGTTGGTGACAACGGTTTCGTGCTCGCTTGAGGCGGCAACAACACTCCCACCGGGACACATACAGAAAGTATACACGCCGCGACCGTCTTCCATATGAACAGCAGCCTTGTAATCTGCGGCGGGAAGCATTGACGCATAGTCGCCGTACATTGCATTGTCGATGATTTTTTGCGGGTGCTCAATGCGTACTCCGACGGAAAACGCTTTTTGGGACATTTGTATTCCGCGCGAGAAAAGCATACGAAAGGTGTCTCGTGCGCTGTGACCTATCGAAAGCACGGCAACGCTTGTTTCGATATATCCTTTGTCGGTGAAAATTCCGCAAAGCTTGCCGTTGTGCACGGCTATATCGGTTAGGCAGGTGTCGAAGCGAACCTCGCCGCCGAGCGAGATTATACGCTTTCTGATATTTTTGACAATGTTGACAAGCTTGTCCGTGCCTATGTGCGGCTTGCCGCTTGTGCGAACAGACTCGGGAGCGCCGTTGTTTATAAATTCCTCGATAACTTTTTTTATGCGCGGATCGTGAGTTCCGGTGTTAAGCTTGCCGTCGGAAAAAGTACCCGCGCCGCCCTCTCCGAACTGAACGTTGCAATCCGTGCTGAGTTTTCCGCCCGAAAAAAATTCGGACACTTTTTTAACCCTTGTGTCAACGTCCGACCCACGCTCTATAACAATGGGACAAGCACCGCTTTCGGCTAAAATCAACGCGCAAAACAGCCCAGCCGGACCGCTTCCGACCACAACGGGACGGCATTTAAGACGGGAGGCGGGCGGATATTCGTAGCTGTAGGGGATGTATTTTTCAACGTTTTTCATTCCGATAAAACGTTGCTCGCCGCGAAGTGCCGCGACCGCACTGACGCACCGAACAACTTTTCCGCGGCGGTGCGCGTCAACGGAATCGCGAAGAACACGCACCGACAAAATATCGTAAGCGCCTATTTTTAATTTTTGTTTGATTTCTTCTTTTATATCTTGCTCGGAATAGTTAAGGGGCAAGATAAGATTGCTGATTTTAAGCATTTGAAAGCCTCACAAATTATTGTGCGCGATTGATTGTGCCGCAATGTGTGCGGTGGTCCACGCAAAATGAAGATTATATCCGCCGCAAAATCCGACGGGTTCAAGCGCTTCACCTATGCAATACAGCCCGGGACATTTTAACGATTCAAGAGTGGTGGGATTAAATTCGCAAAGAGCCGCCCCGCCGAATGTTGCCTGAGCATATTTGAAATCAAGTGTTTTTTCGAATGTGAAAGGAAGCGCCTTTAACAGTGTGCATATTTTTTTTAAAAGAGCGTCCGTAAGAAAAGCGGCACTTTCGGCTTGAGAAATGCCGAGCCGCGACAAAATATCGGCGGCGATTGTCTTATGGACAAGCCCCGAAAGAAAGTCGACACAGGAAAGATACGAAAGGCGACTGCGTCGATCCCTCATAATATTTAAAATTACGTCAAAGGAATAGTCAAAGCAAAAATCAACAACCAATGTGTCGTTTGCTTTTAAAAGCGCGGATAACTGCATTACGCAAATGCCGGAAAGTCCGTAGTCGGTAAACTGAAGTTCGCCGCGCTCGGCAAACAAGCTTTTGCCGTTCCTTTTAACTGATATTTCGACGCGCGAGCGCACGCCTTTAAGGTTTTTTGTGCTTTCTTTTACGCATATCGGCACAAGCGCACAGCGTACGGGCGTAACCGTGTGCCCAAGCTTTTTTAACACCGAATACGAGCTGCCGTCCGTGCCGAAGGAGGGTGCCGCCGCACCGCCGAAGGCGGTAATTACCTTGTCAAAGCGTTCGCCGTTGCATATAAACCCGCTTTTGCACATCGAAATATCCTTTACGCGGGTATTAAGCAACACACGCACGCCGCAGCTTTCACAGCAAAACCTCAGCGCGTCCGCAACCGAGCCGGCACGAAGACTCATAGGGTAAATCCGCCCTTGTTCTTCACACAAAAGCAAGCCGAGGCTTTCGAAAAAGAGCTTAACCCGCTCGACCGAAACCGCGGAAAGAATACTATTCAGTGCGGCTGTGTTTTCCGATATGTATTTTTTTGCGGAAATATCCGTGTTTGACAGATTGCATCTTCCGTTTCCGGTGGCGGGAATTTTGCGCAAAATGCGCTCGCCTCTCTCAAATACTGTAACATATGTATTCGGCGAATACCTTTTTATTAAAATTGCGGCGGTAATTCCGGAAGCACCGCCGCCGATTATCGCAACCTTCAAAGTAATTCATCCTCGCTTTTCCCGGCGCGTGTCATAAGCTCTTCCACGGCGATACGCGGATTTGAATTTTCAAACAGAACCTTATATGCGGCCTCTGTGATGGGCATTTCGATATTTGCTTTTTGCGCGAGCTTATATGCCGCCATTGTCGCACTTACGCCCTCCACGGTCATATGAACACTGTTTACGGCACCGACAAGCGTTTCGCCCTTGCCGATAAGAATTCCCGCGCGCCTGTTTCGAGAATGCATTGACGTGCAGGTAACGATTAAATCTCCGACGCCGCTCAAGCCGTAAAAGGTTTTTTCCTTTGCGCCGAAAGCAACTCCCAAGCGTGCGATTTCGTGTATGCCGCGTGTCATAAGCGCGGCTTTTGTATTATCGCCGTAACCTAGCCCGTCCGTTATGCCGGCGCACAATGCGATAATGTTTTTCAGTGCGCCGCCGAATTCCACACCGACTACGTCGGAATTGGTATATACGCGAAACGTGTCCGACATAAATATTTTTTGCAGCATTTCGGATACGGCGGAATTTTTGCAGGCAATGGTATTTGTTGTGGGAATTGCACGGGCAACCTCCTCCGCGTGCGACGGACCGCTGAGCACGGCAACGGCACGCGCGTGAGTTTCCTCCTCAAAAACGCGGCTGAGTGTGCAAAGCGTGTCCGCGTCGAACCCCTTTGATACGTTGACGATTATTTTGTCGGCGCAATGGGGGGCAAGTGCGCGCGCCGTTGCGCGAACAGCCTTTGACGGAACGGCGGAAATTAAAATATCCGAAAACTCGACCGCCGCCTTAATATCGCTTGTGAAAGTTATATCGGCGTTTCCGAATTCAACCCCGGGCAAAAATTCTTTGTTTTCGCGGTCGATTTCAAGCCGACGGCTTTCTTCCCGGGTATAAGACCAAAGACATACGCTGTGCGAGTTTCTGCACAGAAGAAGTGTGAGAGCGGTTCCCCAACCGCCGCTGCCTATAACGGATATTTTCATAAATCAGAACTCCTTTTCTTTGAACCGAGCTTATTTTCCGTGCCGGATAAAAGTCGGCGAATATTTGCACGGTGACGCACAATACACAAAATCGCCACGACAATCGAAAAAGCAAAAAACACATTCGCACCGTGGAAAATATATGCGAACACCGGAATACTTGCCGCGGAAACGATTGACGACAGCGAAACGTATCGAAAGCAAATAACCGTTACCGCAAAAATCGCCAGAGCGCAAAGAGCCACACGCCAATCGAGAGCAAGCAATGCGGCAAATGAGGTTGACACGCCCTTTCCGCCCGCAAACGAGTAGTAAATCGGGAAATTGTGCCCCAAAATCGCGCCGAGCGCCGCAAGGCATTGTGCGCTTATATCGGCGAAAACGAATTTTGCCGTTAAAACGGCAACCACGCCCTTTAACACATCGCAAAGGAATACAAGCAGTGCCGGGAGCTTGCCGTATGTGCGCAAAATGTTTGTTGCGCCGGCATTTTTGCTGCCGTGACGGCGTATATCATCACCCTTTAAATGAGAATATACTATCGAAAAATTAACAGAACCGAT
>CAZIQC010000017.1:0-13407 GCA_964541335.1 uncultured Oscillospiraceae bacterium | reverse complement strand
GCGCACGCCCCGAGGATATAGAATGTTATTTGTCGTTTTGCAATGTGGAGATAACCGCTCGCGGTACGCTGGAAATACGGAGCGACTGCACTCAGCGCGAGGGGAGCTTTTTTGCGCCGCCCGCTTTCAATCTCGGCATTTTTAACAATATGGACAAGGCAGAAAAAATCTTAAACGACTTTTTTACAAAAAACAATATCACCGCCCCGAATTCCGAGCTGAGAAGGATTGTGGCAACGGGCGACGAATTGTCGAAAATCGCTCCGCGGGAAAGGCTTGCCGCGCTGTGTGCGGATATGTTGCTTGCGGCGCGCGAGGGGCTGTGCGAGCGCGGCTTCGGCGAGGAAAAGCTTTTGGAAAACGCACGACCGATTGTAACCGACGGAAAATAATCACACAAGCGGACCGACGGGCTTTGATTGCCCGCCTGCAATTTTAAAAACGACCCTATTTGTCAAAAAAATGTTTACAAACACAATAAAAAATGGTACTATTTTTGAGGAAGATTTTCGCTTTGAAAGGACAGGTATCGAATGAATACAGATATAGCAATTATCGGCGGCGGCATAGGCGGCTTGATGACGGCTTATAAAATAACAAAGGCTCGTCCCGAGCTTTCCGTTGCCGTTTTCGACAGCGGACATATGATAGATAAGCGGCATTGCCCCGCCAGCAAGAACAACGGCTGTGTACACTGCAAGGTGTGCAGTATAACGTGCGGCTTTGCCGGAGCAGGGGCATTTTCGGACGGAAAATTCAATCTCGGCACGGCATACGGCGGCACACTGGGCGAAGCACTCGGCGACGACGTTGCAATGACCTACATAAACGAGGTTGACGACACGTTAAAAAGCTTTGCGGACGATGACTACCCGAAGCTCTTTATGTCAAACGAGGAACTGCGCCTTAAGTGCATAAGAAACAATTTGCGTCTTCTCGATATGAATGTGCGCCATCTCGGCACGGATAAAAATTTGTCCACAATGAAAAGGCTTATTCAAAGGCTTATTGAGTGCGGGGTGTCGCTTTTTTCGGACACAACCGTAACCGAAATAAAATCCGAAAACGGCAAGCACACGCTTTTTATCGAAAACGGCGAGCCGTGCGTTGCAAAGTGCGTTGTTATCGCAACGGGGCGCGGCGGCGCAAAGTTTGTGTCGGATTTTTGTGCGGCACACAATATCGCAATGGACTCGAACTCGGTTGACATAGGCGTGCGGGTGGAAATGAAGGATATTATCTGGCGCGAATTTTCTTCCGCGATATATGAGCCGAAAATTCTTTACAGAACGAAAACCTTTGAGGACAGAACGCGTATGTTCTGCTTCAATCAGGGAGGACTTGTGTCCGCGGAGAACAACCACGGTATTATTACCGCAAACGGGCACTCCTACGCCGAGGCACGAAAAAAGACCGATAACTGTAACTTTGCCATTCTTTCGTCAATCAATTTTACAAAGCCGTTTAACAAGCCTACCGAATACGCCGAGTATATCGCGCGTATGGCAAATATGATAGGCAACGGTAACGTTTTGGTACAGCGCTTCGGTGACCTTATACGCGGACGACGCACGAACGAGCACCGCTTGGGACAAAACACCGTTATTCCCACACTTAAGGCAACGGCGGGCGATTTGTCGCTTGTGCTTCCGCACAGAATGCTTACAAACATAATAGAAACAATTTACGCACTTGATAAGGTTGCACCCGGCACCGCAAACGACGATACGCTTCTTTACGGCTGTGAGAATAAATATTATTCCATTCGACCGCAAACGGACAAAAGCTTTATGCTTACCGACGGCGTATATCTTATCGGTGACGGGAGCGGTATTACACGCGGCTTAAGCCAGGCGGGCGCAATGGGACTTTACGTTGCCGACAAAATCTGCGAAAGATTGTGATTTTGCGAAAACTCGCAAAAATCGGGAAACGAAAAAGAGCGGAATGAACGCCGATATTTAACGCAAAAAGAAAGGACTGTAAAATGTTTTTACAGTCCCTTTTTGCGTTGCCGATTAAACAAGCATAAACGAGTGATTTATCGGACCGCTTCCGTGCCCCAAATCAAGCTGTGCCGAAAGTGCGGCGCAAACGTAAGCCTTGGATTTTTGTATTGCCGTATTAAGCGAAAATCCTTTCGCAAGCATAGCGGCAACGGTGCTTGAAAGCGTGCACCCCGTTCCGTGCGTGTTGGGGTTTTCTATGCGTTTTCCCTTAAATCGAGTGACGTGCCCCGCCCGATACAAAATGTCGTTTGCGTTTTCGATGCTGTGCCCGCCCTTTACCAAAACCGCGCACCCGTGGGTATCGCCTATATATTTTGCCGCGGCAAGCATAGTTTCTTCATCGGTGATTTTAATTTTTGACAGTGCCTCCGCCTCGGGGATATTCGGTGTGACAAGGGTTGAAAGGGGAAACAGCTCTGCGGTGAGCGCTTCTTTTGCGGTGTCACTTATAAGGCGAGCACCGCTTGTGGAAATCATTATCGGGTCGGTAACGATATTCTTGGCTTTGTAAAAGCGCAGTCTGTCCGCTATGGTGTGCACAAGATTGGGCGAGGATATCATACCGATTTTTACGGCGTCGGGGAAAATGTCGGAAAAAACGGCGTCAAGCTGTTGCTTTAAAAATTCGGGCGAAACCTCGGATATTGCCGTTACGCCCAGAGTGTTTTGCGCGGTAAGCGCGGTCACGGCACTCATAGCGTAAACGCCGTTTACGGTCATTGCCTTTATATCGGCTTGAATGCCCGCCCCGCCGATGGAATCGCTCCCGGCGATTGTCAATGCGGTATTCATAGCTTTTCTCCTTTGCATTTTATCGCGACAGTTGCCGCGTTCTTTAATCGTGCGGTTGCCGCGGCAACATCATCGGCGGAAAAAATCGCGCTTATTACCGCAATGCCGCATATGCCGCTTCCGGCAAGCAATGCCGCATTGTCCTCACATATGCCGCCTATTGCGACAACGGGTATGCTTACCGAGCGGCAAATGTCCTTTAAAACGGGAAGCGGGACCTCGGCGGCGTCGCTCTTCGACGATGTGGGGAACACCGCGCCCACGCCGAGGTAGTCTGCCCCTTGCTCACACGCGCGAATTGCCTGTGAAACGGTTTGCACCGACACGCCCAACAGCTTATCTCCCCCTATAATGCGGCGCACATCGGCGGCGGGCATATCGCCCTGCCCGACGTGAACGCCGTCGGCATTGATTTCAGCGGCAAGGTCAACATTGTCGTTTACGATAAACGGCACAGAGTATTTGCGGCACAGGGCTTTAAGCTTTACCGCCCGCGAGAGAAGTTCTGTCTCGTGCAAATTTTTTTCGCGAAATTGAAGTGCGGTTGCACCGCCGACAAGCGCGGTCTCCGCCTTTTCGTATAAATCGCGCTCATTGGGCGTTGCGTCCGTAATCGCATAAAGAAGTAAAGAGTTTTTATTTGATTTCATAGCGTGCTCCTTTGCCGAGGTCGACCGCATTTGCGGTATAAATCGCGTCTATGATGTGATTTCGCAGTGAGGCGTTGCCCTCGCCCTCGCAAAGACGCGCCGCGCCGACCTCGCCGGAAAGCCCCATCAGGCACACCGCCGCCGCTGTTGCTTCGGTTATGTTTTCGGGATTGGCGGCGGCATAGCAAGCGCAAAGCGCGGACAGCATACAGCCTGTTCCCGTAATGCGGCTCATCTCAGGGCAACCGTTGCGAATAACGTAGCAATCGTCCCCGTCGGACACAAGGTCGATTTGACCGGTTATCGCAACCACGCACCCCGCGGCTTTTGCAAAATGCTTAACAAAGGCAATGCCCGAGGACAGGTTGGCATCCGTTATCGCGTCCGAAAGGCTTGCGTCCACACCGCGGGTTGCACTGTCCGTTCCCGCAAGCGTTTTTATTTCCGAAATGTTGCCGCGGATAATATCGGGCTTAAGCGTTTTTAAAATTTCGGCGGCTGTTTCGGTGCGCAGTGTGCTTGCACCCGCGCCCACGGGATCGAGCAAAATAAGCTTTCCCGTATCACGGGCACGTTTGCCCGCAAGAAGCATTGAAGCAATGCTTCTTTGATTTAACGTGCCGATGTTTAGGTAAAGCGCGTCGCATATCGAAATTATATCCTCAACGTCGTTTACCTCGTCGGACATAATGGGGCTTGCGCCGCAGGCAAGAGTGGCATTGGCGACATCGTTAACCGTTACGTAGTTTGTAATGCAGTGAAGCAACGGGCTTTTTTGTTTTACGTTTTCAAGACAATTTTCGAACATCTTTTCTCCTCTTTCTCCGAGTGGGCACGGTTGATTGCACTATGCTCGCTCGGCTTTATTTTATTATCGACGTGAGATGTTTGCCGAAAATCAAAAGCGGAGATTACCGCTTGGATAATCTCCGCAAATATGCGCTTGCGCTGTGTCCCTACGTTGGCATTATCCAAATCAGGTTCACGGTCGAAGGTCGCACCTTCCTCTCAGCCTGTGTACAAGCTCCCGTCGATTTAATTGTGGGGCATAAGCAATGCTTAATGCCTCTTTGAAGATAATAACATAATTATTTTCGCTTGTAAATATTTTTTTTAATAAAATAAAGCTTGTTTTTAAATAAATTGTAACGCTTTTAAAAAAGCCTTTACAGAAAAGTCTTTTTATGATACCATATACTTGGAAATACATAACACACATAAAAGGAAATGATTTGATGATAAACGATAAAAAGGTAATATTTTCGGGAATACAGCCGTCGAGCGATTCGGTTACGCTGGGAAACTATTTGGGCGCGCTGAAGCATTGGGTAAAGCTTCAGGACGAATACGGCTGTATTTTCAGCGTGGTTGATATGCACGCGATAACGGTGCGCCGCGAGGCGGCACAGCTCCGCAAAAATTCGATGTCGCTTCTGGCGCAGTATCTCGCTTGCGGACTTGACGCGGAAAAAAACATTATGTTTATACAAAGTCATGTAAGTGCGCACGCCGAGCTTTCGTGGATACTCGGTTGCTACACGCAAATGGGCGAGCTTAGCCGAATGACGCAGTTTAAGGATAAGTCGCAAAAGCACCCCGAAAATATAAACGCGGGACTTTTTACCTATCCGGTGCTGATGGTTGCCGACATTTTGCTGTATCAAACAGACCTTGTGCCGGTGGGAGTGGACCAAAAACAGCATTTGGAGCTTGCACGCGATGTGGCACAGCGGTTTAACAATCTTTACGGAGATGTGTTCACCGTGCCCGAGGCGTACATTCCGCAAAAAGGGAACGGGGCTAAAATAATGAGTCTGCAAAATCCCGCGGCGAAAATGTCGAAAAGCGACCCCAACCCCAACGGCTGCATAGCGCTTTTGGACAAGCCCGAGGATATTATCCGCAAAATAAAACGCGCCGTAACCGATTCGGACGCGGAGGTGTGTTACCGCGAGGGAAAGGACGGTATAAACAATCTTTTGACGATTTATTCATCCGTTACGGGGAAAAGCATTGACGAAGCAGTGCGCGAATTTGACGGAAATGGCTACGGCGATTTTAAAAATGCCGTGGCGGAGGCTGTGGCGGAGCACCTTGCACCGATAAGGAATAAATATGAGGATTATATGAAAAACAAGGATTATCTCGAAAAAATATATAAAAGCGGAGCCGAGGCGGCGCGGAGCATAAGCGCGCGCACGCTTTCAAAGGTTAAGAAAAAAGTCGGCTTTGTGTCTGAGAGGTAACGAAAAATGAAATCATCGAATATTTTGTTCTGTTTTATACTGGCGTATATATTAACCTTTGTAACAACGCCGATTGCAAAATCGCTGGCATTTAAAATAGGCGCGGTGGACGTTCCGCGCGACGAGCGCCGTATGCACAAGCGACCGACGGCGCGCCTGGGCGGATTGGCAATATTTTTCGGCTTTATAATAAGCATAATTTGCTTCTTTAAAATCGACAGGGCAATGGCGGGGATATTGCTCGGGTGCTGTATTGTGGTGGTGCTGGGCGTGTTCGACGATATTTATGCCCTTGGCGCAAAATTAAAATTCGGCGTTCAGCTTGTTGCCGCGTTGTGCCCGGTGCTTGCGGGCGTGCGCATAGAGTTTGTAAAAGTGCCGGAATTTATATCCGAATACGGATATGTCGGCTTGGGATGGCTTGCAGTGCCGCTTACGGTAATATGGATAGTGGGCATAACAAATGCCGTAAACCTGCTCGACGGATTGGACGGACTTGCCTGCGGGGTGTCGTCGATATCCGCGCTGACGCTTCTGTGCATAGCCCTTATCGTGGGCGAGCCTGAGGTTGCGTTTGTAACCGCGGCATTGGCGGGCGCGTGCTTCGGCTTCCTGCCGTACAATTTCAATCCCGCAAAGCTTTTTATGGGAGATACGGGCGCATTGTTTTTGGGATATATGCTGGCAACCGTGTCCGTGCAGGGATTGTTTAAGGGCTACGCCGTAATAAGCATTGCCGCACCGATTTTGATATTGGGCTTGCCGATTTTCGACACGTCGGCGGCGATACTTCGCCGCTTAAAAAACGGACAACCCATAATGTCACCCGACAGAGGACATTTGCACCACAGATTGGTGGATGCGGGCTTTTCGCAAAAACAGGCGGTTACGATTATTTACATTTTGTGCGCCCTGCTGTGCATAACGGCGGTTGCGCTGATTGCAACCGGTGCGGTGTCGTTTTGGGTGTTTGCGGCGGTAATTGCGGCGTTTGTTGTTTTCTTGTACGCCGTGCCGCGTTTGATAGAAGGTTTGACCGATAAAGAAGAGAAGCAATAATTCGGAGGTTTGTTATGATTAAGATTTTTACGGTATTCGGAACAAGACCCGAGGCAATTAAGATGGCGCCGCTGATTTACGAGCTTAGGTCGCGTCCGTCGATAGATTGCAAGGTGTGTGTTACCGCACAGCACCGCGAAATGCTGGATATGGTGCTGAACCTGTTTGAGATTAAGCCCGATTTTGACCTTAACATTATGACGCAAAGGCAAACTCTCGCTTCGATAACAACAAAGGCACTTAACGGCTTGGAGGAGGTTTTTCGCGGTGAAAAGCCCGATATGGTGCTTGTGCACGGCGATACGTCCACAACCTTTGCGGGGAGCTTGGCGGCGTATTACAATCAAATAAAGGTCGGACACGTGGAGGCGGGACTGCGCACATACGACAAATATTTCCCGTTCCCGGAGGAAATGAACCGCCGCCTTACGGGGGCAATTGCGGATTTGCATTTTTCGCCGACGAAAAACAACCGCACAAACCTTATCAATGAGGGAATAAACCCTGATAATATTTTCGTTACGGGAAATACTGTTATAGACGCGTTCAAAACAACGATAAAAAAGGACTTTTCGTTTGACGGCACACCTCTTGAGGGAATAGATATGTCCAAGAGAATTATTCTTATGACGGCGCACCGCCGCGAAAATCTGGGCGCGCCGCTTGAAAACATATGCCGCGCGGTTGCGCGTCTTGTGCGTGATTTTCCGGATACGGAGGTTATCTATCCGGTGCACCTTAATCCCGCGGTGCGCGACACGGCACAGGCAATTCTCGGTAATATACCGCGTGTGCATTTGGTGGAGCCGCTTGACGTTGACGTGTTGCACAATGCAATGAACAAGGCATATTTGATTCTTACCGATTCCGGCGGCTTGCAGGAGGAGGCACCCGCACTGGGTAAGCCCGTGCTGGTGCTTCGCGGAGAAACCGAGCGCCCCGAAGCGGCAGACGCGGGCACGGTAAAAATAGCGGGAACAAGCGAGGATATAATATATTCGCTTGCGGCACAGCTTTTGTGCGACGAGGAGGAATATCATCGTATGAGCGTGGCGGTAAACCCCTACGGCGACGGGAATGCGTCGCGCAGAATAGCGGACGCGATTTTGTATCATTTCGGTGTTACGAGCTGTCGTCCCGTGGAATGGCAATAAAACGCCGATGGAGGATTGCAATGAAAAGTGAAGCCGTATATAAAACCGCACGGGAAATTTGCGCAACGGTTTTTGCCTTGGGTGCGGCGGAATGTGTAATTTTTTCGCTGTGCATGGGGCTTAAAAGCGATATACTTTTGGGTGCGCTGTACGGGTGCTCGTTTGCGGCGGCAAATTTCTTCTTTTTGGCGTATTGCGTAAAAAAAAGTGTAAAAAAGGGAAAATCCGCGCAAAGCTTTATCGGAGCAACATATTCGTTGCGCCTGCTTCTCACGGGGGTTATGGTGGTGCTTGCCGCAAAGGTTGATTTTCTTAACCTGTGGGCGGCGGTGCTTCCGCTTATTTTTCCGCGACTTGCGATTTTCTTGAACACTTTTTTCAAAAGGAGTGAAAAGAAATGAACATTTCGGTCACAGGTCCCGAAATTTTGTTCACGATACCGATTTTCGGCGGAATAAATATTACCGAAACAATTGTAAACAGTTGGATTATTATGGCACTGATTACCCTTGTGTGCGTGTTTCTTACAAGAGGACTGAGTGTTCGCAATCCGTCAAAAAGGCAGATAGCCGCGGAAAAGCTCGTAACAATGCTTTACGATATGGTGCGCAGCACTATGGGCGAGCGGAATATGGCGTTTGCCCCGTATATCGGCACGCTGTTTACGTTTTCCGTTGTGGGGAGCTTGTCCTCGCTTACGGGATTGCGACCGATTACGGGCGACCTTAATACAACGCTCGGATGGGCATTGGTGACGTTTTTTATGATACAGATTGTGGGAATTCGCCACAAAGGCTTTAAAAAATGGCTTAAGGGATTTAGCGAGCCTGTGGCTGTGATGACACCGCTTAATATTGTAAGCGAGATCGCAAATCCCATTTCGATGGCGTTTCGACATTTCGGAAACATTGCTTCGGGAATAGTGATAACGGCGCTCATATACGGGTCGCTGTCGGCGCTCAGTGCGGCAATATTCGCAAAAATTCCTTTTTTGGCGAACATTCCGCTGTTGCAGGTGGGAATACCGGCGGTTTTGTCGCTTTATTTCGATGTTTTTACGGGCTTTTTGCAGGCTTATATAATATCTATGCTTACAATGGTGTTTGTAAGCGGTGCAAACGAATAAAATTAAATTTTTTATATTTTACGGGAGGTAACTGTTATGGAAATTACGGAAGCGATTATTCGCGCGGCTTCGGCTGTGGGAGCGGGACTTGCTATGATAGCGGGTATAGGTCCGGGAATTGGTCAGGGCTACGCCGCAGGCAAGGCGGCGGAATCCGTCGGACGTCAGCCCGAGGCTAAAAGCGATATTACGACGACAATGCTTCTCGGCTGTGCCGTTGCGGAATCCACGGGTATTTACGGGCTTGTTGTGGCGCTTATCCTTCTTTTCGCAAATCCGCTTATTTAAACGGACAGAGCGTGCTCGGGGAGGTGCGGTGTAAATGGAATTTGTATCAATCGACAAATGGGAGCTTATTTTCACGTGGGTAAATTTACTTATCCTTTTTTTTATAATGAAAAAGTTGCTTTTCGGACCGATAACGGAGGTTATGGCTCGGCGCGAGGCGCAAATAAACAAAATGTACAATGATGCCGAAGCGACGCAAGCCCTTGCGGAGAATATGAAAGCGGACTATGAAAAAAAGCTGTCCGACGCGAGAGAGCGGGCAAGCCTAATCGTAAAGGATGCCGAAGCGCGCGCCCGCGTCGAAGAAGAACGAACGCTGGCGGCGGCACGTGATGAGGCGGCGGCGCTGAAAAAGAAAGCGGAAGCGCAAATCGAAAAGGAAAGAGCAAACGCCGTAAACGGAGCAAAAAACGACATAGCGATGCTCGCGCTTTCGGCGGCGCAAAAAATAATAGAGCGTGACATAACCGAAAGCGACAATGAAAGGCTTATCGAGGAGTTTATAAGCTCGGGTGAAGAAAATGAGGGCTGACGCACATTCCTACGCAGGAGCGCTTTTCGCTCTCGCACAAGAAAAAAACGAGGATGGTGCAATTCTTTCGCAGCTTGAGCAACTTGAGCCGATTTTGCGCGAAAATCGCGATTTCGTAAAGCTTCTCGACTGCCCGGCAGTACCCGTAAGCGAAAGAACGGCACTGCTTGACGAGGTGTTTTGCACGGCGCACGAATATGTGCTGAATTTTTTGAAAGTATTGTGCGAGGACAAATGCACATGGCTTTTCGAACAGTGCGTTAAGGAATACAAAAAGGAATATGAGAAAAAATGCGGCATTGTGCGCTACACGGCGGTCACGGCCGTGCCGCTGAGCGATCGCAGTCGCGCGCGGCTTATCGAAAAGCTTGAAAAAGAAAGCGGAAAGACCGTAATTTTGGAGGAAACCGCTGATAAAAGCATTATCGGAGGAATTATATTAAAAGGCGAAAACAATATAACGGACGCAAGCGTTTCGGCAAGGCTTAAAGCCTTGCGCGAGGAGCTGCTTTCCGCAAGCATTATGGATTGAGGGTGAAAAAAAATGCAGCTTAAATCCGCTGATGTCAGCAAAATCATAAAAGAAAGAATAAAGAGCTATTCAAACGTAATAAGTACCGACGAAACGGGCTACGTAACGGAAATAGGCGACGGCATAGCAAGGGTAAACGGGCTTGACGGCTGTATGGCAAACGAGCTTGTAATGTTCGAAAACGGAACGCGCGCCATGGCGCTGAACCTTGAGCGCGATGCCGTAAGCCTGGTTTTGCTCGGAGAAACGGGCGGTATACGTGAGGGCGACGTTGTACGGCGAACGAAAAGCGTTGTAAGCGTGCCTGTGGGCGACGGTCTTATCGGGCGTGTTGTAAACGCACTCGGGCAGCCTATTGACGGCAAGGGAGAAATAGCGGCGACCGAACATCGACCGATAGAGATGCAAGCACCCGGAATAATCGAGAGAAAATCCGTCAGTGTGCCGCTTCAAACCGGAATAAAGGCGATAGACGCAATGATTCCCATCGGGCGCGGACAGCGCGAGCTTATAATCGGCGACCGCCAAACGGGTAAATCGACCATATGCACGGACACAATAATAAATCAGCGCGGAAAAGGCATAATCTGCATATATGTGGCAATCGGGCAAAAGAAATCCACCGTTATGCAAATTGTCGAAACACTGGAAAAAAGCGGTGCGATGGAATACACAACCGTTGTTGCCGCAACCGCGAGCGAGCCTGCGCCGCTTCAATACATTTCTCCTTATGCGGGCTGTTCGATGGGCGAGTATTTTATGTACCGCGGGAAGGACGTTCTCATCATTTACGACGATTTGTCGAAGCACGCGGTAAGCTATCGCGCACTGTCGCTTTTGATACGCCGTCCGCCGGGAAGAGAGGCTTATCCGGGAGATGTATTCTATCTTCATTCAAGACTTCTCGAGCGTGCGGCACGCCTTGACGAAAAGCACGGCGGCGGCTCGCTTACGGCACTGCCCGTTATAGAAACACAATCGGGCGACGTTTCGGCATATATTCCGACTAATGTTATCTCCATTACGGACGGGCAAATATTTTTGGAAACGGAGCTTTTTCACTCGGGCGTAATGCCGGCGGTAAATCCGGGCATAAGCGTAAGCCGTGTCGGAGGAAATGCGCAAATAAAGGCGATGAAGAAGCTTTCGGGCAAGCTTAAGCTTGCATATTCGCAATATCGCGAGCTGTCGGCTTTTGCACAGTTCGGCAGCGATCTTGACGACGACACGAAAAAGCGCCTTGCCACCGGGGAGAGAATTGTCGAGGTGCTTAAGCAGGACAAAAATTCGCCCGTAAGCGTAGAAAACCAGGTAATGATAGTGTATGCCGCGGTAAACGATTATCTCACGCCGATACGCACGGCGGACATACACGCATTTGAAAAAGAGCTGTTTTCGTTTGCCAAGGCAAATTACCCCGACATAGAAAAAAACATTTCGGAAGAGGGGGATTTGTCCGAAGAAACGGAAAAAATGCTCCGAAAAGCAATAGAAGAATGCAGGGAAGTTTTTTTGACCGAGTGAGGTGAAAGCAATGCCCTCGATGAAAAGTGTTAAAAACAGAATAAAAAGCGTTGAAAATACGCGCCAAATAACAAAGGCAATGGAGCTTGTGGCGGCGGGAAAGCTGAAAAAAGCAAAGGAGCGTGCGGAGCGCACCCGCCCGTTTTTCGAAGCACTTTACACCGCACTTTCGGACATTGCGAAAAACAATCGCGATTTTTCGTCGCCGTTTGTGCGGGAGGCGGATGAAGAAAGCGCGGTATGCCATATCGTAATAGCGGGCGACCGCGGTCTTGCCGGCGGCTACAATGCCAATTTGTTCAAAACCGTAAATGCGAAAAGGGGCGACATTGTTTTCCCCATCGGAAAAAAGGCGGCGGAAAGATTTTCGGGCAGAGAATACGATATTTTCACAACCGAATACACAACCGCCGCCGAAGTGAGTGTTTCCGACTGCTACGCCATAGGTAAAGCGGTGGCAAAGGCATTTCTGAGCGGAAGCTTCGGCGCGCTTAAAATTTATTATACGTGCTTTGAAAACGTATTGACGCAAAGTCCCGCACAAAAAAACATACTGCCGATAGCTTGCCGCGGCGTTTCCGCGGGCGAAAAAAATCTCACGCTGTACGATCCGTCACCAGAGGCAGTGTTTGAAAAAATCGTTCCGAGCTATATTGCGGGCATAATTTACGGCGCACTGTGCGAATCGCTCGCGTCCGAGCTGAGTGCACGGCGCAACGCAATGGAAAGCGCAACGGATAATGCGGAGGAAATTATAACCGAGCTTTCGCGCCAATACAACCGCGCACGACAGGCGGCTATCACACAGGAGCTTACGGAAATTGTCGCGGGTTCCTGACAGAAAGGGTTGAGATATTTGTCAAGTGTAAACAAGGGTAAAATAATTGCCGTAACGGGTCCCGTTCTCGACATAAAGTTCGAAAACGGAAAGCTGCCGCAGTTGCTTAACGCGGTGGAAATAAAAGCGGATGGAAGAACGGTTGTTGCGGAGGTTGCACAGCTTATCGGCGACGATGTTGCGCGCTGTATAGCGATGAGTTCAACCGACGGACTTGTTCGCGGTACGGAGGCTAGCGACACGGGCAAGGGAATAAGCGTCCCCGTTGGGGAATGTACCCTCGGGAGAATATTCAATCTTTTGGGAGAGCCGGCAGACGACCTCCCCGCGCCCGAAGCGCCGCAACGGTGGGAAATTCACCGCAGTGCGCCGAGCTACGAAGAACAGGCAAGCTCCGCCGAAATTTTGGAAACCGGCATTAAGGTGGTTGACTTGATGTGCCCTTATTCCAAGGGTGGAAAAATCGGGCTGTTCGGCGGCGCGGGCGTCGGAAAAACCGTGCTTATTATGGAGCTTATCAATAACGTTGCGAAAGAGCACGGAGGACTGAGCGTGTTCACCGGTGTGGGCGAGCGCACACGTGAGGGAAATGACCGTTACAATGAAAGGAAAGAATCGGGCGTCCTTAATAAAACGGCGCTGTTTTACGGGCAAATG
>CAZIQC010000016.1:0-13865 GCA_964541335.1 uncultured Oscillospiraceae bacterium | reverse complement strand
GCGCATTTCTTTCGCGTTTATATATTCGTCGGCAAGATTTATACCGCCCGTATAACCGACAACACCGTCGATACAAACGATTTTCCTGTGGTCGCGATTATTTTGAAGCGCGGACAAAAACGGTACAAACGGACCGAAAACGCGGCACGCTATCCCCTCCTTGCGAAGCTTTGACGGGAAATCGCGCTTGAGGGTGGTCATACAGCCCATTCCGTCCAAAAGAATGCGTACGTCCACGCCCTCTTTAACCTTGCGGCGCAAAATTTCGAGCACGGAGTCGAGCATAGCCCCCTCGCCTATGATGAAAAACTCCATAAAAATATATTTTTGCGCCTTTTCAAGTTCGCAAAGAAGCGACGCCCAAAATTCCTCTCCCACGGAAAAATACTGCGCCTGCTCGCATTTGTACGCCGCAAGCGACGAAACGTTGTTTACGTATTTTACGGCACCTATGCGGCGCGAGTCGGTTTTCTTTATTTCCGCCAAAACCTCGGGCGACTGCGCAAACGGCGCGGTGGTTTCACGCTCCAGCCTTTTTAAGCGCGAATAAAACCTTTTTGTGGAGGACTGTCCCACAATAAACAGATACAAAAGTCCGCCGACAAGAGGAAAAAGCATAATCGGAATTATCCACGCGATTTTGTACACGGGGTTTGAATGACGGTTCATAATAATTATAACAACCGCAAAGCTTATCAGCTTAAGAGCAAGGTCGATATATATGAAATATCTGCTTAAGCTGACAACGCACCATATGAAAAACGCCGCCTGTGCAATAAGCAATAAGCTCACCACAACAAGCTGACTGAAAAGAACCTTTAACAGCTTTCTCATAAAAAAACCTCCGCTTTAACAGATGTTTAATATACCAAATCGGCGGTTGCCGTTTCCTCGTTCCAAAAAACATCGCACCCTATCGCCTCGGCAAGCACTCGCGAGGATACAAGCGCCGCCCCGTTTCTGAAAATCGGCGGAGCAACCGTCGGATTTTGCGTGCCGTTTGTATAAATGCGCCCGTCGGGGAAAATTTCAACCTTTTTTTCGCCGAGAACGGCACATACCGCTGCGGACGCCGCATCGTAGGAAACCTGCCAGCCGATATATTCAAGCACAGGGCGCAACGGAATATACGTGCGGTCGTAATAAATTACTGGAGAGGCATTGTCAAAATATATCTTATGCGAATTGCAGCTTACGTAAACCTCTTCGCTGTAATTTATGCTGTGCGACAGTGCATAATAATACGGGTAAGTGAATTTTGTGCCCATCAGCGTCAGGTTCGGACATTCGGAAAACGAGTATTCGTCAATCCACTGTACGGAATCGGGAATATTTACCGCGCACAGTGCGTTACACCCGGCAAAAGCCATTGAGTCGATATACATTACCGTGGACGGAATTTTAACACTGCGCAAATTGTCCTTGCCCATAAATGCCCCCGCGCCTATGCCCGTAATGCCGCTCGGCACGGAAATGTGCTTTTCGCCGCCCTTATAGGACACCAAAATTCCGTTTACCGTAACGAACGGGTCGGGGAAATTGTGAAGCCAGGCGGTGTCGTCAAATGCGCCGGTGCCGATATAAGAAACGGTTTGCGGAATGTTTATCTCTGTCAGGGCGTAGCAATGCACGAACGCGTTTTCGCCTATTTCGCGCAATCCGTCGGGCAGAGAAACGCTTTCAAGCGACGTGTTGTACGAAAAAGCGTTTGCCGCTACAGCCGTAATCCCCTCCGGTACGGTTACATGCGCGGCTGTGCCGTTGTATTTTAAAAGCGTGTTTTGCCCCAAAATCACAAACTCCTCCGAAGAAGCGGTGTACCACGGTGTGTTTGAAAACGCCGTGGCGGCAATTTCCGGAGGCTCGGCGGCAAAGCTTACCCGCTTGAGTGCGGAGCACCCGTCAAAGGCGCGTTCGCCGATAAAAGCAACCGTAGCGGAAATATCGACACTGACAAGCCCGTGGCAATCTGCAAATGCCTCCGCCTCAAGCGACACAATGCCCTGCGGCACGACAAGTGAGGTCAACGTGGCAGCTCCGCGAAACGCACCCTTGCCCACGGCTGTAACCGTATATCCGCCGAGTGAAACGGGAAGCACAAGCTCCGTCGGGTCTCCGGCAAAGCCCGTAATCGTGCCCGAGCTTTTGTCGAAAAAGTACAGCACACTTCCCTCCTTGTAAACCGGTATACGCGGCGCGGCATATGCGCCCGCCGCCGAAAGCAGCGTGCAGACCGCCGCCAAAAAAGCAGTTATTTTTTTTATCATAAAAATCACCTCATACTGTTGTATTTTACACCATTGTACATATTTTGTCAAATGCGGTGTGCAAAACATAAAATAAATACGAAGGAAGGTGATTTTTTTGCCGTATATATATCTCAGTCCGTCCGGGCAGGAGGGCAATTCGTATCAGGGCGGCGGCACGGAGGAATATTATATGAACCGCATTGCCGACGAGATGATACCCTATCTTACGGCAAGCGGTATCGGTTATATGAGAAACACACCCGATATGACGGCGGCACAGTCTGTTATGCAGTCGAACGAAAAAGCATATGACTTGCACGTTGCGCTTCATTCAAACGGTGCACCGGAGGACAGCTACGGCACATATCGGGGAATAGATGTGTACTACTCACCGAAAAGCCGTAACGGAAAACGCGCGGCGGATATTTTCGTAAAAAACTTAAAAACGATTTATCCTCTTCCGAGCAGAGTGCGCGCCCTGCCCACGACAACCCTTGCCGAGGTTGACAAAACGCGTGCGCCCGCGGTGCTGTCGGAGCTTGGCTATCACGATAATTTATCGGATGCCGAATGGATAAAAAGCAATATATCCGTCATTGCCGAAAAGCTTGCGCTGTCGATTGCGCAGTATTTCGATATTCCGCTTATTGCGCCGACAGCTCCGCGGCGCGGATATGTTAATATATCGAGCGGGAATTTAAATCTTCGCACACGCCCGAACTTGCACGCGGAAATATCGGCAAAAATCCCCGACGGTGCACCGCTTACCGTGTTGGGGCAATGGCAAGGCTGGTATTGCGTGAATTATCTCGGAAGAACGGGCTACGTTTTGTCGGATTATGTAATATTTTAAAAATCAACTCTTTACAAAACGTCAAAAAAAGGGTATTATATAATTATTATTGAAAGCAAGCGGCTTTTTGCTTTTCGGGCGGCAAGCCTTGCTTACTTTTTTCGGTAGGTGACATTATGCGAAAAGCCGATTTTGCGGCGGTGATAATCGCACTGTGCCTATGCTGTGCGGCAAGCGTGTTTGTCAGCGGCGGCGATTGCGTTGCAATATACGTCGACGGCGAGCTTTACCGAACGCTTCCTTTGGCAACGGACGCGTCAGTTACGATAAAAACCGACTACGGCGAAAACACGATAAGCGTAAAAAACGGCACTGTAAGCGTTACGGAAAGCGACTGCCCGAACGGACAGTGTATGTCGGGAAAAATAGAGCGGTGCGGGCAAAGCATTGTATGCTTGCCGCACCGCCTGAGTGTGATTATAGAATCCGACCGCAAAAAAAACGAAACGGACGTTATACTATGAAAAAGACAAGAAAATTGACGGCAAGCGCTATGCTGTGTGTGCTTGCGGTAATTTTGGGTTATGCCGAGGCAAGCCTTTTGCCGCCGATGCCCTCCGGCATAAAAATAGGCATAGGAAATGCGGCGGTGCTGGCGGCGTTATACATTTTGGGCACGGGTGCGGCTGCGGCGGTTGCCTTTTCGAAGGTTGTGCTGTGTGCCGCGCTTTATGCCGGCTTTGCGCCGATGCTCTACAGCCTTGCGGGGGCGGTGTTAAGCGTGGCGGTGCAAGCCGTTGCGAAGAAAACGGGCGTATTCGGCATTGTGGGTGTAAGCAGCCTTGGAGCAATGTTTCACAATATGGGACAAATTTTTTGTGCTTATTTATTTATGGGGCGCGGTGTGCTTTATTATCTGCCCGTGCTTATGCTGTGCGGGGCGGTCGGTGGAATACCGACGGGCTTTGCCGCGCAAATAATTGTAAAAAGGGGGGTGCGCAATCTTGGAAAAGGCGAAATTTCTTCATCTGTCGCCGCAAATACAAAAGGCAATTCGTGAAAAGAACCGTATTACGGACAAAAATCCTTTGCGGCGCTGTCCGGAGCGCGACCGCGCGTCGTTGTGGCGACCGTGCTATGTGCGCGACGCGGAAAAGATACTCCACCACCCGTATTACAACCGATATGCGGACAAAACGCAGGTGTTTTCCTTTTATCGCGATGATGATATTTCCCGCCGCGCGATACACGTTCAGCTTGTGTCGAGAATAGCGCGCAACATTTCGGGGCTTTTGGGCTTTGACCTTGATTTGACGGAGGCAATCGCGCTCGGGCACGATATGGGGCATACACCGTTCGGGCATGCCGGAGAGCGGCTTTTATCGAACATTTATTTTAATCGCACCGGGCGGTATTTTAATCACAACGTACATTCGGTGCGCGTGCTTGACAAAATATTCGGGCTTAATATTACGCTTGACACGCTTGACGGCATACTCTGTCACAACGGAGAGCTGGAGCTTCGCGAATATCGACCGTCAACGCTGTCGGGCTTTGATGAATTTGACAAAAAAGTTGAAGCGTGCTACACCGACAAAGACGCCGTCGGGCGGCTTGTGCCCTCCACCCCGGAGGGATGCGTTGTTCGTGTGAGCGACATTATCGCATACATCGGCAAGGATCGCCAGGATGCCGAGCGCGCCGGTATTAAAACCGAGGCGGACGGCGGCTTTAACTCATACATTATAAACAACCTCATCGTGAATATAGTTGAAAACAGCTTCGGCAAGGATTACATTTGTATGGACGATGAGTATTTTGCCGAGCTTAAGCGGGCAAAGCGGGAAAACAACGAAAGCATTTATACCTCCTGCGAGGTAAACACCCAGTACAAAACCGCTCTTGAGCCGATGTTTTCAATGCTGTACGAAAAGCTTTCGGCACAGCTTGCGTCGGAAGATAAAAACAGCGTTATCTTTAAGCATCATATAGATTATATCAACCGCCGCCGTGCATATTACAGCGCGGGAGATTATCTTGAAAGCAATTCTCCCGATGACATCGTTGCAGACTTTATCGCCTCTATGACGGACGACTACTTTGTGGATTTGTGCGCATATCTTTTACCGAATGCGCCGAAAATACATTACACTGGTTATTTTGACAATTTATAACGAAAGGAAATCAGAAAAATGGATAACGAAAGAATGGCGCAGCTCCTTTTCCCCGACGTTACGAAAACGCCGGAATATTACGAACAGCTCTACCCGAAGAGAAATTTGCCCGACGGGGCACGCGTAACTCGCCTGGGCCCAAGCCCCACGGGATTTATCCACCTGGGAAATTTGTTCGGCGCGATTACAGATGAGCGGCTTGCGCACCAAAGCGGCGGCGTGTTCTACCTCAGAATTGAGGACACAGACAACAAGCGCGCCGTGGAAGGAGCGGAGGCTGTCATCGTGAACACGCTTTCCTATTTCGGCGTGCATTTCGATGAGGGCGCACTGTTTGACGGTGAAAAGGGCGACTACGGTCCGTACAGGCAACGCCGCCGTGCGGAAATTTACCGCACCTTTGCCAAGCAGCTTGTTTTGCGTAATTTGGCATATCCGTGCTTTTGCACAGAGGAGGAGCTTTCTCAAATGCGCGAAAAGCAAACAGCCGTTAAAGCCAATTTCGGCTATTACGGCGAATGGGCGCGCCACAGAAACATTACCTGCGACGAAGCCGAGAAATATATTTCCGAGGGGAAGCGCTTTGTGCTGAGATTGCGCGCTCCGTACCCGAGCCGAAAAACCTTTACGGTGGAGGACGGCATACGCGGCAAGCTCACAATGCCCGAAAACGAGCAGGATATCGTCTTGCTTAAGTCGGACGGAATTCCCACATATCATTTTGCGCACGTTGTGGACGACCACCTTATGCGCACCACGCACGTTGTGCGCGGCGAGGAATGGCTTGCCACACTGCCCGTACACGTACAGCTCTTTTCTTTAATGGGTTGGGAGCCTCCCGTGTACTGTCACACGGCACAGCTTATGAAGCTGGACGGCGGTGTAAAGCGCAAGCTCAGCAAAAGAAAAGACCCCGAGCTGTCGCTCGACTTTTATAAGAGCGAGGGGTATCTTCCGGGCGCGGTGTGGGAATATATGATGACGGTGCTCAACTCAAACTTTGAGCAATGGAGAATCGAAAATCCGACCTCACCGATAGACGAGTTTAAATTCACAACGGAAAAAATGGGAAACTCCGGCTCGCTTTTCGACATTGACAAGCTTAACGACGTAAGCAAAAATTACATTGCCACGCTGGGCGAGCACACGGTATACGACTGTCTTACAAGCTGGGCAAAGGAATGTGATGAAGAATATTACAATCTGCTCACGGCAAACGAGGACTTTTCACTCGGAATGATAGCTATAGGTCGCGGCGGCGAAAAGCCGCGCAAGGATATAAAGAACTGGAAACAATCGAAAGAGTTTTACAGCTTTTTCTTTGACGAACTCTTCAGTCGCGAGGACGAATATCCCCAAAACGTGAGCGAAAGCGACCGACGCGAAATACTGGAAAAATATTTAAAAACCTACAACCATAACGACGACCAAAGCACCTGGTTTTCGAAAATACGCGAAATAGGCGAAGGTATGGGCTATGCGCCGCAGCCGAAGCTTTACAAAAAAAATCCCGAGCTGTATAAGGGGCACGTAGGAGATGTGAGCGGAATTATCCGCGTGGCGATAACCGGAAGAACAAACTCGCCCGACGTGTGGTGCATACAGCAGGTTCTGGGAGAACGGCGCACCGCGGAAAGAATAAAGAAAGCATATGAAGAATAAACGACTTATATTAACGGGCTGTATACTGTGTGCACTTATTTGCGCAATTACGTTGTTATTTGTTGTTTTTAAAAGCCCCTCGCCCGTGCAAACGAGCACAAAAACGGAAAAAGAGGCGGAAATAAGGCGTGTGACGCTGTGCGCCGTGGGCGACAACCTCATTCATTCTCCGATATACAAAAAATGCAAAACCGAAGGCGGCTATAATTTTGACTACCTGTATACGCACATATCCGACTTTGTGAAGCAACGTGACATTGCCGCAATAAACCAAGAAACGATATTTGCCGAAAACGAAGCCGACTACAGCGGCTATCCGCTTTTCGGCACGCCGCCGCAGGTGGGCGACAGCATTGTGCGTGCCGGCTTCAATGTGGTGACAAGCGCAACAAATCACACTTATGACAAGGGCAGAAACGCCGTTCTCTACACGCTGGACTTTTGGGACAATTACCCCGGCATTACACTGCTCGGCATAAACCGCACCGAGGAGGACGCGCAAAAAATTCGAATTATGAGTGTGAACGGCATTAAGCTTGCGCTTCTTAATTTTACCTACGGGCTTAACGGGCACCGCTTGCCGGCGGATGCTCCCTATTTGGTAAATCTTATTGACAATGACAATATTGCCCGTCTGTTGCAAAAAGCCGAAACCACGGCAGACATTAGTGTGGTGTTCGTCCATTTCGGAACGGAATATACGCACCACCCCACAGACGAGCAGAAACAAACGGTTGAGCTTTTGTGTGAAAACGGCGCGGATATTATAATCGGCGCACATCCGCACGTACTTCAGCCCGTAACAAGCTACACATCGAAAAACAACAATACGGCAACGGTGTTTTGGTCGTTGGGGAACTTTATATCAAACCAAGACAGCGCGGAAAAAATCTTGGGCGGAATGGCAGACATTACCATAGAAAAAAACGGCAACCGCACTTATGTGAGCGACCGCAAGCTGTTGCCCACGGTAACGCATGCCGACAACAACGGTTACTGTGCTTATTTGCTTGCCGACTACACGGACGAGCTTTGTGCAAAGCACAGGAGAGTGAGTGCGTTGTCGGTTGAAAAGCTTAACGCGCTTTTTGAAAGGATTGTAAACATCGATGCGGAATAAGGCACTGCTTTCGATGGTGTGACGCAACGCATTGTGATATTTTAAGAGGTGTTTTTTGTGAACGACGGAACGGATACGAAAAAAAATCTTGCCGAAACGCTTAAGCGACTTATGAAGCACAAGCGGCTTGACAGGATAACCATTCGTGAAATTACAGATGAATGCGGCTACAACAGACAAACCTTTTACTATCATTTCGAAGATATTTACGACCTTTTGAGGTGGATTTACCGCCAAGATATAATAAGGCTTCAGAAGCTCCAGCAAAAGGGAAAATCCTGGCAGGAAGAAATTTTGATTTTGCTCGATTGGTTGACTATCAACAAGGAGTTTTGCGTAAATACGCTCAATTCGCTCGGGCACAGAAATTTAAAGCGTTTTTTTTACGAGGATATTTACGGCATTGTCAGCAAATTTATAAACAGTCTTGAAAGCTGCTCGGATAAAAATAAGGAATATAAGGATTTTCTGACGCATTTTTATACAATTTCACTCGGCGCACTTATGGAAAATTGGGTTCTCGACGAAATCGACAAATCACCGCAATACATAGTGAACTATCTTTCGGAAATAATCAAATAGGCAAATTTTACATAAAAAACAAAGGATGCCGTAAAAGTCTTCGCTTTTACGGCATCCTTTCATTTACAGCTCAATCGCAATTTATTAAAATCAAATTTTCCAAAAATTTCTTTTTGTCGTACTCATTCAATGCTTCATAGCTGTATTCGAGTGCTTTAAGCTGAATTTCCTTGGCACTCTTTACGCCGAGATTGCGCACATCGCGCAAATTGCCCGAATTGAGAAGATCGACCAACGCCCCGAGGTCGCGCACACCGTGTGCCATAAGCGCATTGTAGGATCTTACCGACAAGTCCATATCCTTAATCGTAATCGCACAGGTCTGCGCGGTAAGAGCAATGTTTACCTTAAGCGTTGTGAAAAGCTGACTGAGCACCGGCAAAATACCGAAATGCTCCACACATTTGTAAAAAATATCAAGATCTGTTGTTTGCATATGTATCATACCACCATTTACTTTTATAGTATGTGTATTATATCACCGATTTAAAATATAATCAATGTGCATATTCACTGAGATTTTCGTCCGAAAATTGGTAAAGATATAGAATTTTCACAACTTTACGGTAAATTTTGATGATAATTTCAGAAAAAGCCCACTTTAAATTTATTTTGCAAACTCGGCTTAAATTGGCAGATTAAAAGAACCTTTGTCGGCACAAACTGTTATCGTGCGGATAATCGCTTCGCAAAACGGCTTGCTTATTCGCAAATTTTTAAAATAAAAGGAGAAAACGAAAATGGCAAAAAGCAAAAGACTTGTTCCCGAGGCTTCGCAGGCGCTTGATAAATTTAAGATGGAGGCGGCAAAGGAAGTCGGCGTTAATCTCAAAAACGGCTACAACGGAAACCTCACCTCAAGAGAGGCCGGCTCTGTCGGAGGGCAAATGGTAAAAAAGATGATTTCCGCTTATGAAAAGTCGATGAAGTAATTGCCCCCGGGCAAAGCAGTAACAGCACCCACATTTAAAGCGGGGGCTGCGAAAAGCTTTATTTTTCGCAGCCCCCGCTTGCAACTTATCTCCGATTTTACGCGTGCTGTGCGGTAATATCTTTGAGAATCATATCCGTGATATGCTCACAGCGCTTTGCCGTTTCATCCTTTCGGTCAAAAGGCTTGCCCATAATATGGCTCATTGTGTATATATTCGAAAAATGAGAAAAGCACAGCATATTTATCAAAAAAATACATTCATCCGTATCCAAATCCTTGCGAAAAACTCCGTCGGTCGCGCCGCGCCGCAGCGTTTCGCGCAGGGCTTCGATCGATGTGCGCTTGAGCGCAAGCGCGTCGGATTGTTTCATAAATTTTGCTTCGTTAAGATTTTCCCATAAAATCATTTTTACAAAGCTCGGATTATCCGACAAAAACTCAAAATCATGACGTATCATTTCACGCACGGCACAAATCGGGTCGCTTTGCGATGAAAGCACACGGGCTTCAAGCTGTGACAATCTTTGATAAACGTTGTTAAGCACACATATGTAAAGCTGCTCCTTGCTTTTGTAATGCACATAAATCATACGCTTGTTTACACCCGCACGCTGTGCGATTTCGTCTATCCTTGCGCCGTAAAAGCCTTTTTCGGCAAACGCCTCTTCCGCCACCTCGGAAATTTTTTGTTTTGTGATATCCGATTTCTTCATTCAATACACCTATTCTCTGTTTCTTTTCAAAAATTCCGCCGCAAATTCATCGTCAAGCAAATGCGGGTACATACGGCACACACGGTCAAGCTCCGCCGCCTGCCCATCGGAAAGCGTTTCGTTTTCGTTCAAGCACCATATACCCTTTAAAAGCCCCTGTCGGCGCAAAATTTCGTGAATACCAGGTATGCACCCCGCAAAATTGTGCGCCGCGTCGAACACCGCCGCATTTGCATCGGTAATTTCCGCCGCAAGGGTTAAAAGCTCGGGCGTTACCCGTCTGTCCCTTATTTGGTCAAACAGCTCCGCCACACGGTGCGTCCATATGCACCAATGCCCCAAAAGTCCACCCGAAAATCGCTTTGTGACAACCTCTCCGTTTTCCTTGGTAAACCGGTATTCCGTCAGCAAATCCGCCAAAATATTGTCGTCGTTGCCGGTATACAGCACGATGTCGTCACTGCGTGACGAAAACGCGCACGCACGCACAACATCCAGCGTTAAATATCGGCTGAAAGGTGCGCATTTGATTGCAACCACATTTTCAATCTCGCAAATACGTTCCCAATAATTGTACGAAAACACCCTTCCTCCGACGGACGGTTGAAGATAAAAACCTATTACGGGCATTATCTTTGCAACCCTTCTCGTACGTTCCGTCAAATATGCCTCATCGTATTCGCTCAAGCCGCCGGGGCTGAGCAGTACCGCGTCATAGCCAAGGCTTTTCGCCGTTTTCGCCTCCGCTTCGGCTTGCTCGGTTTTTCCGCAAACACCCGCCACCTTGACAACGGTTTTGCCTGTTTGCTTTTCGAAATCGTCAATCTCTTCCGAAACCGTTTTTAGAACCGTTTCAAACAAATTTATTTTCGGATCGCGAATTTCAAACTGCGTGCTGTGAACAGCCGTTGCAATTCCGCCCGCACCCGCCTCCAAATAATAGCGAGTAAGCAGTCGCTGTTGTTTTTCGTCAAAACGGCGATTTTCGTCCAATGCAAGCGGCGTTGCCGGTATAACAGTGCCCTCTTTTAAAATATGCAGTGCGTTTCTTTCCATTTTTTCTCTCTCCTTATGATAACATTTTTATCGGTCTTTGTCAAATATCAATAGCTGCCCTTTCGTTCCTCAAAGTGTGTGGGCTTGCCGAGGCCGCGCCCCCCGTCCTTTATCCATTCCGCCTGCCACCGTATCAAGGTGCGAATACTTACCGACGGATAGCCGAACGTTTCCATTGCTTCGGCGGAATCGCTTAAATACGCGTCGTTTCCGGGTTCACCCTCGAAAACGGGCTTTTTGCCCAAATATTCTCCGAGCATTGTTGCCGCCTTGCGAATTGACACCGTTTCGGGACCTGTTACGTTCATAATCTTCATCGGCGACGAGGCGTGGAGTAGCCCCCTTATTGCCATTTCGTTTGCACTGCCTTGCCAAATGCAGTTTAAAACAGGCGTTGCAAGGCTTATCGGCTCATCGTTTATAATTTTGTTTGCCATATCGTACAATACACCGTAACGCAAATCAACCGCAAAATTCAGGCGATAAACGAAAACCTTCGTACCGTAGCGGTTTGCACCGTATTCAAAAGCACGCTCTCTTGCCAAACAGCTCATTGTATATTCTCCCACGGGACCTACCTTGTCCGTTTCGGCACAGCCGCCTTGTGACAGCGGCACAATGGGATAAATATTGCCCGAGGAAAAGACAACCATCGACGAGCCGCGAAATTTCTCCGCCACGAATGCCGGCAGGGTGGCATTCATTGCCCATGTTTTCCATTCTGACCCGTCCGTGCCGAACTTTCTTCCCGCCATATATATAATGTTTTCCGTTTCGGGAAGGGCGTTCAGCTCCTCGGTATTAAGCAGGTCACAGCTTATCGTTTCAACGCCGTTTTCACGCAAAAGCTCCGCCGCGATTGGGTCGCTGAAGCGCGACACCGCCGTAACGCGCTTATTAACGCCCGCCTTTTCTATTGCTCTTTTGGCAAGTATGCAAAGCGTGGGTCCCATTTTCCCGCCGGCACCCAGTACCGTAATGTCGCCTTTGATTTTTTTCATATCGTCGATTAAGGCTTGCGACGGCTCCGTCAGCATTTCGTTGAGTTTTTCTTCAGTCCACATTATCGTAACCTCCGTTTATTTCGTTTTCGGCTTGAAGCAAAGCCTTTATATAATCGGCTTTATTTATTTCGGGAACAAAGCCGCTCTTGATTTGTTTTGCACGCGCCGCACCGTTTTCCGTCAGTGAAAGCACCGTAAGTGCCAAAATCTTCGCGGGCAAAACGTATGCCGTGTATGCGTCCTCCACGCGAAAATCCTCTCCGTGAAGCTTGCCCGAAAAGCCCCCGATTGTAGGCTGTATGCAAGGAAGCAAGCGGCTTAAATCGCCCATATCCGTCGAGCCGACCATATTGACACCGTAATGAATTTGCTCGTTCGTAAGCCACTGTGCCGCACATTCGCCGAAAATATCTCCCAGCGGTGCACACTGCGCCAACGGAAAATATCCCGCCGCCGTTTCTATTTTCGCATTTGCACCCACCGTTTGCGCCGCACCGAGCACCGCACGGTCAACATCCTTTGCCGCGGACAAAATCGCAGACATTGACGCACCGCGCACATATCCGTCCATACAAACCTCCGCGGGAACAACATTTACCGCGTCGCCCCCTTTGGTAATAATCGGGTGTATGCGAATTTTATCACTTTCTCGGTAATGCTCCCTGTTTGCGTGAATTCCCAAAATCGCAAGTGCCGCGGCATTAAGAGCGTTCACCCCGTTATACGGCTCACTTGCGTGTGCCGCTCGCCCGTAAAACGTGATTTGCTTTTCCAAAAAGCCGAGACTTCCACCGTTTATAAACGCACACGGTTGCGGCGAATCGGGTTGAGCGTGTACCATCATTGCAATATCCGTATCGTCGAACGCCCCCTCGTAAATAAGTTGCTGCTTGCCGCCGAAAAAGCGTATTTTGCCCTCTTTTTTCAATGCGCGGCGAGCTTGCAAGTCGATATATTCCTCCGCTGGAACAGCGAAAAACGATACCGTGGAGGACGCAAGTGCCTCCTTGCCGCATGCCGATAGTCCGCGCAAAGCGCCCATCATTGCGGCAAGCTGTGCGTGATGTCCGCAGGCGTGCGCCGCACCCGTCAAATTATCGGCGTAAGGGTGCGCACCGCACACAACCGCGTCCATCTCGCCGATAATGCAAATGTGCACATCGTTTCCGCTTCCGATTTTCCCGCGAACGCCCGTAACCGCGTGCCCCGTTTCACAGTTTACCGAAAGCTTTTGAAATTCCTCGCATACTCTTTGCGCGGTTTTTACCTCCTTGTAGCCAAGCTCGGGCGTTTTTTGAATATCCTCCGCAAACGAAACAATCTCGGACGCTTGATTGTCGATTGCCTCAACAGCACGCCGCATAGCTTTTGATAATTCCATACAATCCCCCCTGTCGGATTTTTTAAACCGATTAAGTAACCGTTTGGTTACTTTTATTATAGCGTGCAAAAAAAGAAAGTCAAGCTTTTTTAAAAAAAATCTTGACATTTGCGTTTTATTTTATTATAATACATTAGTAACGTCTGGGTGTAGCGCAGTTTGGTAGCGTGCTTGAATGGGGTTCAAGAGGCCGGGAG
>CAZIQC010000015.1:0-13871 GCA_964541335.1 uncultured Oscillospiraceae bacterium | reverse complement strand
CGTCACAAGATTGCCGTTTACGAACATAAAGCAGTGCCCGTCTATCGCACCGAAATCCATTCTGATTTCACTGCCGGGAATATATTTAAAAGCCTTTGTCGTGGAATAAAGCGTTGAATAGCGGTTTCTTTCTATGCCGCACTTGTTTTCATACCACCCGTTGAGTCCGCCTATGTACGCGTTGCCCATTCGGTTAATTTCGTTGTTCCATTCCGCGCAAACAAGGGCATTTACGTCGCGCGTTGCGGGCAATACCGTGCCGCCCGTAAAGGAAATCATCACGTTTTTATCGTACCTTTCTTTAGAAAAGAGAATACCGCCCCTGTTTCTCGGCTCCGTACCGATAAGGTATCCGTCCTTATATTCCCACGTGCCGTCCATTTGCGTCCAGTAATCGCGCCAGTTTTCGTCCGGCTTGTAATCGAGAAGCAGCTTGGATTTTTCCGCGATAATTTTTTTGTTTAACAGTATAAGATCGTTCATTAAAATTCCTCCCTATGCGGCAATTTTGCCTGTATTGCATAATCGTTTTTTTACATTTATGCTCGATTAAATATACATTTTGAAATTGTTTGTCACATATCTGCCGAACGCTCCCGCGTCGGGAACAAGCGCAAAGCTTACATTCCCTTTCTTTTTCATTGCGCGCAATATTTCGTACACAAGCGGCACATTCTGTGCCACAGCTCCCTGTGGGAATAAATCTGCGCAGGCTTGCGCCATTTCCGTTGTCGTTACGGGGTTGCTTTTTTTGCCCGAAAGCATTTTTTCGATACGACGGTAAGCATTATACCATATGTCGGGCATAACGGCGGCAACATTGTTTATTTTTACGGGGTGCGGCGACACCCTGTAGCCGCCCTCGTAAGCCTCAACGGTTGCCGCGGGCGGCAAGGCTTCGATAAATCTGAACTCAACATCCTCGGGAAATGCCATTGCCGTGGTTGCCAAATATGTATCACCGTCGGTTGAAACAGCTATCATCATCGGATAATTTACGCGCGATACGAAAATTTTGCCGACGCATTTTTCGTGCATAACCAAGCCCACAACCTCACTCGGAATATACGAAAGGTCGAAGCTCATAGCCTCGTCAACGGTCATTTTCTTTTCCGTAAGGCCTGCAATGTGCTGACATCTGAGATCGCTTACGTGAATTGCCGTGCCGTCGGAAAGCAACGGATAATCGCCCCTCGCACCAATCGTTTTTGACGTAAACACAGCCCCCTCCCGCTCAAGCTTTTTTGCAAGGGCGCATTTTTTGGCGTTATTTTCCTCCGTATCGAAAATGCCGTCCGTTCCGTTTGCAATATACGCAATTTTCTTGCCGCCGCTTAAAAACGGGTGCGCCCACTCTTTGCCGCCGCCGGCATTTGAGCGGCTGTGTAAAAAGCCCGTCGTGCCGGGAAGATTGAGCGCGTCGGTTTCCAGCAAAAGATTATTCATATCTCCGACAACCTTTGCGCTGTGAAGGTGCTTTCCGTCGTGCGTACAAATGCCGCTGTAATATCCACCGTGAAAGTCCTCTTGCCTTTTCATCATTTTGCAAAGTATGGATGCCGCCGATTTTTTGCCTATATATCCGGCAATGTTGCACATTTTGTTCACTCCCCGATTATCGTCATTTGTTCGTTGTTTTTCTCAAGCGCGATTTGCAGTGCGATTTCAAGTCCCTCCCTGAGCGAGGCTTTTTCAAGCCATTCCTCGCGCGTGTGCTCTCCTCCGCCGCGATACACGCCCACGCACACCGCCGGTATGCCTTGTGAAAGCGGAATATTGCAATCGGTGGAGCTTGAACCGAACACAACCGATTTTTTTATGACGGCTTCGACCGTTTTTGCGCACATTTGCGAAAGTGCGGCTTGTTTTTCCGCATTTACGCCTTTTGCGCAAGGTCTTGCGCCTATCAAGGCTACGTTTATTTTCACATCGTCCGCTTTTACCGAAGAAAAAATCTGCTCAAATTTTTCTTTCATTATTTCAAGGCACTCGGGGTCGTCACTTCTGTATTCGCAAAGTATAGCCGCATTTTGCGATATTGTATTGACGGATGTGCCGCCCGAGATAACGCCCACATTGTATGTGGTGGCGGCGGTTTCTCTTTGCGGCACACGTATTTCGTATATTTTTGAAACGATTTGCGAAACAACCGAAATCGCGTTCTTTTTCCCGAATTGATAAAAGGAGTGACCGCCCTCGGTAAGCACCTCCACGCGGTATCTGTGCGAACCGACACATCGGTTGAAAATTTTGTCCGAGGTTGCGTCAAGCGCAATAAACCTTTCCACCCTTTTTCCGTATCGTTCGAAAATATGTTTTGTTCCCTTTAAATTTCCCCAACCCTCCTCACAGGAATTAAGCACAAACAAAATTCCTTTGGGACAGGCGGAGGCATTTTGCACAAAGAAACATATCACCGTCATTAACACACACGCTTGCCGTGTCGTCGCCGACACCCGGGCAGTAAAGGTTTTTTTCGTCCTCTTTTAACGTCATCGGCTCAAGATCGGGAAAAACGGTATCCGTATGTGCGGATATTACCGTTAAATCGTTGCGGTTTTCACATTCAAACTCGAACACGACATTTTTTGCTTCGTCGATATATGCGTCCCGTGCACCGTATGCCCTCAGCCTCTCACAGCAAAAGCGGGCGCGCTTCTTCTCTTGCCCGGACGGCGCGGGAACGGCACACAGCGAGCGCAAAAGTGCCGTCATTTCCGCATAATTTTCATCGATAAATTTCTTTATTTTATTATTCACAATGCACCTCCCAAGCCTTGCCGCACGGATTTTAATGCCATACATCAAAGGGAGGTGTAAAATTTTTCTTTTACACCTCCCTCGCCGCTTTTGCGCGCGGTTTTTATTCTTCTGTTATTTCAACATCGGCGGGGATTTCTTCAATCGACGCTTCAACAGCCTTTTTGCCCTCTTCAAGCAATACTCTGATTGAAAGTCCTATCTTCTTCGCGTCCCAATCGATTTCCGTAATCTTGGCGTCAACAACCTCGCCTACGGTAAGCTCATCCGCGGGCTTTGCAATGTGCTTGTCCGCAATCTGAGAAATGTGAATAAGACCGTCCACGCCGTCGATAAGCTCAACAAACGCACCGAACGGTACAAGGCGCACAACCTTAACGTTTACAATATCGCCCACGTTAAACTTCGACTTTGCTATTTCCCAGGGATTGTCCTCGCTCTTTTTGTAGCCGAGCGAAACCTTCTTTGTTTCCTTGTCCACATCGAGAATTGTTACCTCAACGGTATCGCCCACACTCAACACCTCGGACGGATGTTTAATGCGCTTCCAACTGAGCTGAGAAATATGAATAAGACCGTCCACACCGCCGATATCGACAAATGCGCCGAAATTGGTAAGCGTTTTAACAACGCCGGTGTAGGTCTTGCCGATTTCAACCTCGGACATAAACTTCTCAATCTTTTCGTTACGCTCTTCAACAGCCACAACCTTAATCGAGCCGATTGCCTTTTTGCCGCGTCTGTCCTCGCGAATGTTCACAATCTTGAACTTTGCCTCAGTTCCCACAAGAGGAGTAAGGTCACTCATAAATCTTTCGCTTGCCATAGATGCCGGAATGAACACACGGCAACCGAAAGCAACCGCTATAACGCCGCGGTTTACGTTTTCGACAATGCGTCCCGTCAAAATTTCGCCCGACTCGTACGCCGCCTCAATCGATTTCCAGCCCTTGATGGCGTCAATCTTTTTCTTGGAAAGCTTAACATAGCCTTCAACGTCGTTCACACGTACAACGAACACCTCTACCTCATCGCCGACGTTTATAACATCCGCGGGAGTAACCGTGGGATCATCCGTCAGCTCATCTGCCGGAATGATACCGTCAGCCTTGTAGCCAAGGTTGACATAAACCTCTGTAGGGGTAACGCTGATTACGGTGCCCGTAACAACGTCACCTGTATTTAAAGTGACGAGGGATTCTTCAAATGCCTCGGCAAACGTAGGCTCTCCATTTCCTTTAATATTTGTGTTTTTCTCTTCTACCATGGTTTGTAAAACCTCCTTAATTATCTCCTCCGGAGTTGATGCCCCGGCGGTAACTCCGAATGTATTGCCCATATCCGAAATATTTTCGGGAAGCTGTGCGGCATTTTCCACCCAAAAGGTGTTTTCGCAAAGCTCCGCCGCAATGGAATACAGCTTTTTCGTGTTTGAGCTGTGCCGTCCGCCGATAACGACGAACACATCGCTCTCACGCGCAAGCTGCGCGGCATACTTTTGCCTTTCATTCGTAGCATTACATATTGTATCAAAAACTATGGCACTTTGGCAAGTGTTTTTTATAATTTTCGTAATTTTTTTCCACAATTCCCTTAAAAACGTTGTCTGCGCCACCACGCATACGCCCTTTTGCGGCGGAAATACAAGTGCGCGCGCCTCTTCTTCCGTTTGAATAACATGTGCCGAAAACTCGCACCGCCCGTTTATCCCCTCCACCTCCGGGTGTCCGGGATCGCCTACAATGACAATCTCCTTTCCGTCGGAAAATTCGCGCGTAACTATATTATGAATTTTTTTCACAAACGGGCAGGTTGCGTCAATGTAGGGAATGTTGTTTTTGTCCATTTCTTCCTGGGCGACCTTTGTTATTCCGTGGCTTCGTATTACAACCGTTTCTCCGGGAAGCGCGCCTTGCGGATTTTCAATAACACGCACGCCGCACTTTTCCAGCTTTTTTACGGCAAAATCGTTGTGAATAATCGGTCCGAGTGTGGCGATTTTCCCGTTTTTCGCCGCATTTTCGGTTATTTGCATGGCACGGCTCACTCCGAAGCAAAAGCCCGCCTTGCCGGCAAGGGTTACGCTTTTTTTCACTTTTTTTCCTCCGCTTCCGAGCCTTCGTTCAGCGAATATATCCCGTCCATAAGCTTATCCGCCAGTTGTTGCATAAGCTCGGGATTTTTTACATCGTCGAAATATTTTCCGTAATCGACGGCTTCTCCGTATGTAACGGTATTTTTCGTAACGCGAACGGGCACTATCCTCGCCCCGGCTTGAATTGCCAGCCGTATTATTCCCGAATTTACGCTTATGCGCTCTCCGTTTTTTATGCGCGTGCCCTCAGGGAAAATAAGCGTCGCGCCGCCGCGACGCAGTATTTTAAGCGTTGCCATAACGGCCGCCGCGTCGCCCTTTCCGCGTTTTATCGGGAAAGCACCCATTTTTTTTATAAACGCACCCAAAACGGGCTTTTTGAAAAGCTCCTCCTTTGCCATAAAGGTGAGGCTTCGGTTGCAGGTTGCCGCAATCATAACCGGATCAAGATTGCTTCTGTGGTTTGCACACAGCAAAAACGCACCGCTTGGGGGCACATTTTCTTCACCCGTGCTCCTTAAACGGATAAACACCTTAAGCACAGCGCGCACAATCGCACACGCACCGTTGTATAAGCTCATCTTCTCACCTCGTTTATATAATCGATAACAGCCTCAACCGACCGCTCCTGCGTCAGGTGCGATGTATCGATGATTTTCGCATCGTCCGCCGCGCGAAGAGGTGCTATTTCTCTGTTGGAGTCGTTTTCGTCGCGCTTGATTATGTCATACAGTACCTCGGAAAGAGTAACCTTTTCACCTTTTGCGATCAGCTCGTCGTATCGGCGCTTTGCCCGCGCCTCCGCCGATGCGGTAAGAAAAATTTTAACCTCGGCATTGGGAAACACGCTTGTTCCTATATCGCGCCCGTCCATCACGGTATCGCGCGAGGAGCCTATTTCCCGTTGCAGCTTCGTCATTTTTTCGCGCACGCAGGCAAGCTTTGAAACATTGCTTGCCGCCATCGATATTTCGGGTGTGCGAATAAGCTCCGACACATCCTCTCCGTCCAGGAAAACACGGTTGCTTCCGTCAATGCTTCGCAAATCAACGGCGGTTTCTTCAAGCATTTTTAAAATTTCGGCTTCATCGGAGAGCGGCACAGCGTTCCTTGTCGCTTTAAGTCCTATCGCACGGTACATCGCACCCGTGTCTATATAAGTAAAGCCGAGGCGGCGTGCCGCCTCCTTTGAAACGGTGCTTTTTCCCGCACCGGACGGTCCGTCAATTGCTATTATCATAATATTTACCCCTTTCCGCCGCTTTTTCGCCGGCAAGTCTTCCCGTGGAAAAAGCAAGCTGTAAATTAAATCCGCCGGTGTATGCGTCAATATCCATTATCTCCCCCGCGAAAAACAACCCGCGCAGGATTTTGCTTTCCATTGTCGACGCATTTATTTGGTGCACATCCACCCCGCCCGACGTAACGATTGCCTCATCGATACCTCGGGCACGCTTTACGGTAAAGCGCAAATCCTTGATAATGTCGCAAAGGCGGGTGCGCTCCTCTTTTGTGATTGCGTTTACCTTTTTGTACGGATCGATGCCGCTTCGCTGCACGATACATCCCGTCATTTTTCCGGGGAGCAGGTCGCACAGCGCATTTTCGAAGTTTCGGTTCGAATATTTTAAGAAATCGCGCATTATGCGGGCGTCAAGCTTTTTGTGGTCGAGTGCCGGCTTAAGGTCAATGCTTATGACCACACCGCACGGGTTATCCTTTATATGACAGCTTGCCGACAAAATCATAGGTCCCGTAACACCGAAATGCGTAAACATCATCTCTCCGAAATCGGTGTACACCTTTTTCCCGCTTCGGTCAAACACGGTTATCGCCGCATTTTTCAGCGACAGTCCCATAAGGGAATGTGTGCTTTGCTCGGTTTCGAGCGGCACAAGCGACGCCCTAAGCTCCGTTATGCTGTGCCCGACGGCACGCGCAAGCGCATATCCGCTGCCGTCCGACCCTGTTTTGGGATAGCTTTTGCCGCCCGTTGCCAGAATTGCGGCGGCGCACTCAACCGTTCGCCCGTCAAGCGCAACCGCCGCCACGCGTTCGTTCTTTGTAATTATTTCCCGCGCCGCACCGTTTATTACGGCAATCCCGCTTTTTCGTATTTTTTCCGAAAGTGCACTCACAACGTCCGCGGCACGGTCGCTTTCGGGGAAAACGCGCATCCCCCGCTCCACCTTTGTTTTTACGCCCAACTCTTCGAAAAAGCGCACCGTGTCGTAATTCGTAAAATTATATATCGCACTGTACAAGAACCGCGGATTGTTTATAACGTTTTCGAATATATCCTCCGTGGGACACATATTTGTAATATTACAGCGTCCTTTTCCCGTTATGCGAAGCTTTCTGCCGAGAGAGGCGTTTTTTTCTATAAGAGTAACCGCTTCTCCCTTTTCCCTTGCGGCAAGTGCCGCCATCATACCCGCGGCGCCGCCGCCTATTACCGCTATCATTTCAGCTTACCACACTCCTGTGCGACAAAAAACAACCGTTCGCCGTTTTTTTTCGGCTTGTTAAAGCTCAGCTCGTCGTAAACGCCGATAAGCCTCATTCCCGACTTTTCGACAAGCTCTCGGATTTCCGCTTCCGTGTATGCACGCTGTGTGTGCTGTTCGTCAAAGCGGCGATACATTTCGCCCTGCTTTAAAAAGAACGACAAATAAAACTCGCACAAGCCGCGCCTTTTGTCGAATTCGTTTTGCCAGGTTAAAAACACGTTGTCCTCTTCAAGAACAAAAACATTGTTGCCAAGGGTATTTTCAAGCTTGCGGGGAGTGTTTATGTCAAAGATAAACAAGCCGCCGGGGTTTAAATAATTGTTTACCAGGCGAAAGGTTTTCAAAAGCTTGCGCTTGTCCGTTATGTAATTGATACAATCAAGCCCCGATACCGCAAAATCCACCGTGCCGTAAAGCTCCAGCTCCGCCATATCCTGATTAAGATACAATATATTTTTACCGACGGATTTTTTGCTCGCCACAGCGAGCATATCCTCGGATATATCGACGCCCGTCATATCCACTCCGCGTTCGGCAAGGCACAGCGTCATACTGCCCGTGCCGCAGCCCAAATCAAGCCCGAGCGACGGTCGGAGCGCATACCGTTCGAAGATTTTAAAGTAATAGTCCGCCCATTTTTCGTAATCCACATCACAAATAAGCTTATCGTAAACGCGGGCAAATTCATCATACATAGCTATTCACCTTTTGTAAGCTTGGCATACATACCGAGCAGATTTTTTGTTCCGTAATTTTCAAACGCAATTTCGTAGTGCACATCGTTCCCGACGGGCGTTGCAGAAATAACAATCCCCCGCCCGAATTTTTTGTGTGTTACGCAGTCACCCGTTTTAAAAAGCACGACCGCAGACGGGGTAAAGCTTTTTTTTGCACCGTCCGAGAAAGGCAAGTCCGCCTTAAGCGACGAAATCGCCGAATTGCCGAATATCGCAAGCGGATCGGCTTCTCTCGTGTCGCACACATCGGTAAGCTCGGGCGGTATTTCGTCCAAAAATCTTGACGGGCGATACGGCGAGGTTTTCCCGTAAAGCATACGCCGATACGCACTCGTTATATAAAGCTTTTTGCGCGCCCTTGTTATGCCGACGTAGCACAGCCGCCGCTCCTCCTCCAATTCCTCGGGGTTGTACACACACATTGACGACGGAAACATTCCCTCGTCGAAGCCGCATATAAACACAATCGGAAATTCAAGACCCTTTGCGGCATGCAGCGTCATAAGCGACACCGCGTCAAGCTCTTCGTCGTAATTGTCGATATCGCTCACAAGTGCCAAATTGTCCATATAATCGTCAAAGCTCGGCTCTTGCGCCGTTTGCGTGTAGTGTGCCGCGCCGCTTATAAGCTCGCCTATGTTATCGGCGCGCTCGTTACCCTTATCGTCATTGTCCAAATATTCGCGGTAATGCGTTTTTTCGAACAGGGTCTCCAGCAATACGTCAACCGTTACCTTGTCTTTAAGCTCGGTCAGCTCGGATATAACGGCATAAAACTCCTTTACTCCCGCCGACATTTTGTCGATATTCTCTTTTATTGCGGCAAGCATCGACACGCCCGCGCTTTGCGCCGCCGCCGAAATCGTATCTGTTGTTACCTTTCCTATCTTTCGCGGCGGCACGTTTATAATACGCTTCAGGCTTATATCGTCCGACGGATTTTTTATAAGCCGCAAATACGCAACCATATCGCGTATTTCCTTGCGGTCGTAAAAGCGCAGTCCCGCCAAAACTCTGTACGGAAGCGCGCGGCGCATAAATACCTCCTCCGGACATCTTGACGTTGCGTTTGCCCGATAAAGCACGGCAATATCGCCGTAGCGATAGCCGTCGGCACAAAGTGCGCTTATCTGATTTGCTATGTATTCCGCCTCGTCGAAGTCGCTTTCCGCCTTGTATACGTATATTTTTTCTCCCGGTTCGCTGTCTGTCCACAGCTTTTTGCCCTTGCGCCCGCGGTTGTTTTCGATAACTCGGTTTGCCGCGTCCAAAATATTTTGCGTGGAACGGTAATTCTGCTCCAAACGGATTACCGCCGCGCTCGGAAACGCTTTCTCAAATTCGAGAATATTCGATATATCCGCTCCGCGGAATTTGTATATGCTTTGGTCGTCATCGCCGACAACACACAAATTTCCGTGATTTTTCGCCAGCATAAGAATAAGCTCGTTTTGAGCCTTGTTCGTATCCTGGTATTCGTCAACCAATATATACGAAAATTTCCCGCGGTAATACTCAAGCACGTCCTCCGCTTCTTTGAAAAGGCGTACCGTCAGCATTATTAAATCATCAAAGTCGACGTCGTTCGCCGTTTCAAGCTTTTTTTGATACAGCTCGTATACGCGCGCCGTCTGCTCTGCGCGGAAATCACCCTCTATACTCCTTTTGTACAGCTCGGGGGTAAGCAGTTTGTCCTTTGCCGCCGATATTTCCGCCGCAACACTGCGCGGCGAAAATTGCTTTTCGGGCAGGTCAAGTTCCTTTAAACATTCCTTTACAATGCCTTTTTGATCGTCCGCGTCGATAATGTTGAAATTTCTGCCGTAGCCTATTCTTTCTATATCTCTGCGCAAAATGCGCACACACGCCGAGTGAAACGTTCTCACCCACATATCGCGGGCAATATCGCCTATTAACGTCTCCACGCGCTCCGCCATTTCCTTTGCGGCCTTGTTCGTAAAGGTAATCGCCAGTATGTTCCACGGCGAAATGTGCTTTTTCTCTATCATATAGGCTATGCGGTGCGTCAAAACGCGTGTTTTGCCGCTGCCCGCACCCGCCAAGACCAAAAGCGGCCCGTCCACTCTTGTGACTGCCGCTTTTTGCATATCGTTCAAGCTGTCTTCCAAATTGTACATTTGCAATCCCTCTCGGATTTATTTTTTCATAGCCATTGCTTTTTTTACATTATCGGCAATATTTTGCGCACTTAGCCCATACATTTCCATAAGCTCGTAGGGCTTGCCGCTTCTTCCGAAGCAATCGTTTGTTCCCACGCGAAGCATTGGCACAGGCTCGTTTTCGCACAAAACCTCCGCCACGGCACTGCCCAAGCCGCCGTAAATGTTGTGCTCCTCCGCGGTAACGATTGCGCCCGTTTCTCTTGCCGCCTCGATTATTATGTCTTTATCGATTGGCTTTATTGTGTGAATGTTTATAACGCGCGCATCTATGCCCTCTTTTTCAAGCAGTTTTGCCGCTTCCAGGGCATACGGCACCATAAGTCCCGTGGCAATGACCGAGGCGTCTCTTCCATCACGTATGCGCACACCCTTGCCAAGCTCAAAGCGATATGTGCTTTCATCGAATATTTGCTCCACCGCCAGTCTTCCGAAGCGCAAATATACCGGACCGTCGTGCTTGATTGCCGCCTCGACTGCCGCCATCGCTTCAATGTGATCCGCCGGGCTTATGATAACCATTCCGGGAATTGTTCGCATTATGCCTATGTCCTCCAAGCACTGGTGCGTTGCCCCGTCCTCTCCGACGGAAATCCCCGCGTGCGTTGCCCCTATTTTTACATTCAGCTTGGGGTATGCAACACTGTTACGTATTTGCTCAAAGGCGCGCCCCGCGGCAAACATTGCAAACGAGCTTACAAACACCGTCTTTCCCGTTGCGGCAATGCCCGCCGCCACCGATACCATATTGCCCTCGGCAATGCCCGTATTTATAAATCTGTGCGGAAATTTCTTTTTAAAGGTTTCCGTCTTTGTTGATTTGGAAAGATCCGCATCCATAACAACAATGTCATATTTTTCCCCGAGTGCGGCAAGCGCCATACCGTAGCTTTCGCGCGTTGCCTTTTTATCTCCTATTGCCATAACGCTTCAACTCCTTTTCGCATTATTTGTCGTTTTCTTTTTCAAGGCGTTCTATTTCACCGTCTATTTCCTTTACGGCAAGCTCGTACTGCTCGCGGTTGGGTGCCGCGCCGTGCCACGCGGCTTGGTTTTCCATATACGACACGCCCTTGCCCTTAACGCTTTTAGCGATAATTGCCGTGGGTTTTCCCTTGCACGCCTTTGCGCTTTCGATTGCGGCGCGTATTTCATCGTAATCGTGTGCGTCTATTTTAATTACATTCCACCGAAACGCCCTAAATTTTTCGTCAATGGGGGTTGAATTCATTACGTCCTCTATCCTGCCGTCTATTTGAAGACCGTTGTTGTCGATAAACGCCGTGAGGTTGTCGAGCTTGTAATGCGCGGCGAACATTGCCGCCTCCCAAACCTGTCCTTCCTCAAGCTCTCCGTCGCCCAAAACGGTGTACACGCGGTACGCCTTGTCGTCAAGCTTTGCCGACAGTGCCATTCCGCACGCCGCGGAAATTCCCTGTCCGAGAGAGCCTGTGGACATATCCACCCCCGGAATACTTTTCATATCGGGGTGTCCCTGCATATTGCTGTCAATTCTGCGGAGCTGTGCGCACTTTTCTGTCGGGAAATATCCGCGCTCCGCCAAAATTCCGTAAAGTGCGGGCGCACAGTGCCCCTTGGAAAGGACAAATCTGTCACGTTCGGGATTTTGCGGATTGTCGGGGGTAATGTTCATTGTTTCAAAGTAGAGCACTGCCAAAATGTCGCATATCGACAGGCTTCCGCCGGGGTGTCCCGCACCGGCGTTGAAAATCCCGTCCAATGCGTGGCGACGTGCCTTGTAGGCATAAATCTGTGTGGTGTTGTTCATAAAATCACTCCTAAGCTTGGTTTTCGACAGCCTCTGCGGCGGCATTTAAAAGCGCGTTAAGCCTGTCCGTTTCGTTTTTTAAATACAAATATCCGATAAGAGCCTCAAGCCCCGTTGCCGTTCTGTAATCGATTATGTCGGCATTTTTCGGCGAGGTGTTGCTTTTCGCATTGCGTCCGCGCTTGAATACCCGCAACTCCTCTTCGCTGAGAAGCGGCTCTATTGCGTGCGCGCTCACCGCCTGAGAATGTGCCCTTACATAACCCACGGCATCCTTGTGCATATGCGTTACGTTGCGTCTGCCCGTTGCGAGAAGACGTGTTCTTACAAATAAATCGTACACCGTATCTCCCACATACGCCAGCACAAGCGGATTGTATTGTGCCGGGTCGATGTTTTTATCCGAAAAAAGCATAGTCTACCTCTTACTTTTCTGTTTTCCACTTAACGCCGTCGGGCGTGTCCAGCAGAATAATTCCGCGCGTCTTTAAATCGTCGCGTATTTTATCGGCAAGTGCCCAATCCCTGTTTTTCCTTGCCTCGGTGCGTTTTTCGATTAGCGCCTCTATTTCCTCGTCAAGACTGCCCTTGTCCGTATTTTGCAACAAACCGAGCACCCCGCCCGTTTCGAGAATTGTTTCCCGCGCACAATCAATATCTCCGCGCGACGGTGTCTTCTCGCTGTTTATACAGCGCACCGCCTCGAATATTGCGGCTATGGCGTCCGCGGTGTTGAGGTCGTCCTCCATAGAGGTGATAAACTTATCTTTGAATTGCGCCATTTTTTCCTTTATCGCCTCGCTTGCGGGTGCGTCGGGCGCGTTTTCGTATATAAAAGAAAGGTTGTCCAAGCAGTTGTATATTCTCTCCAAGCCGTTTTTCGCCGCGTCCATAAGCTCGTCGCAAAAGTTTATCGGACTGCGGTAATGCGCCGACAGCATAAAGAAGCGTATAACCTCGTAATCATACTTTTCCGCGATGTCGCGCACGGTGAAAAAATTCCCGAGCGATTTGGACATTTTTTCGTTGTTTACGTTTATAAATCCGTTATGTAGCCAATAATTCGCAAACGGCGCGTCGTTCGCACATTCGCTTTGAGCGATTTCGTTTTCGTGGTGCGGGAAAATAAGGTCGAACCCGCCGCTGTGAATGTCTATCGTTTTGCCGAGATAGCGATTTACCATCGCACTGCATTCTATATGCCAACCCGGGCGTCCGACACCCCACGGGCTTTCCCAACCGATTTCATCTTCCGCCTTGCGCGCTTTCCACAGGGCAAAATCCATCGGGTCGCGCTTTTTGTCGTCAAGGTCCTTGCGCACGCCGTTTTCAAGCTCGTCAAGCGGCTGATGACTGAGCTTTCCGTAGTCTTTAAATTTTCTGACGGCAAAGTATACATCACCGCCCGTTTCGTAAGCATAGCCCCTGTCAATCAGCTTTTGCACCGTTTCGATAATAACGTCTATATTCTCCGTTGCGCGCGGGTGCACCGTTGCCTTTTTTATTCCCAGTGCCGCCGCGTCCTTAAAATATTCCGCAATATATTTATCCGCGATTTCGCACACCGTGCAGCCCTCTTCGCGAGCCTTGTTTATGAGCTTATCGTCAACATCCGTAAAATTTTGCACAAACGTTACCTTGTAGCCGCGGTATTCCAAAAACGACCGCAAGCAGTCAAACACTATAAACGGGCGCGCATTTCCCAAATGAAAGTAATTGTACACCGTCGGACCGCACGAATACATCTTTACCTCGCCCGGGGTTATCGGCTTAAACTCTTCTTTTTTTCGTGTAAGGGGA
>CAZIQC010000014.1:0-13975 GCA_964541335.1 uncultured Oscillospiraceae bacterium | reverse complement strand
AGGATATTCGCGTTGTGCTTATAAAGCTTGCCGACCGACTGCACAATATGCGCACGCTTAAATATATGCGCGCCGACAAGCAACTTGAAAAAGCCAAGGAAACGCTCGACGTTTACGCACCGCTTGCGCACAGGCTCGGTATTTCGAAAATAAAAATCGAGCTTGAGGATCTTGCGCTGAAATATCTTGACAGTGTGGCATATTACGAAATTACCGAGGGCTTGAAAAGGAAGCAGTCGGAAAGGGACGCTTATGTGCAAAACGTGCGGAGCGTTATTGCCGATAAAATGGAGCAAATGGGCATTAAGTGCCACATTTCGGCACGGGCAAAGCACATATACAGCATTTTTCGTAAAATGTATACGCAAAATAAAAGCTTGGACGAAATATACGACCTTTTTGCCGTGCGCATAATAGTTGACACCGTGGCGGAGTGTTATGCCGTTTTGGGAATTGTGCACGAGGAATACAAGCCTATGCCCGGCAGATTTAAGGACTATATAGCTATGCCGAAGCCGAATATGTACCAATCGCTTCATACTACGCTTATAGGACCGGACGGCGAACCCTTTGAAATACAAATTCGCACGTGGGAAATGCACCGCGTGGCGGAGCGAGGCGTTGCCGCACACTGGAAGTACAAAGAGGGCAAAAGCGCGGACGCAAAAAATCTGGAATGGGTAAATCAGCTTTTGGAAATACAAAGCGAAGCGGTAGATCCCGAGGATTTTATGCGCACGCTGAAAATAGATATGTTTGCCGACGAGGTGTTCGTGTTTACGCCGCGGGGAGACGTTATAAGTTTGCCTGCGGGAGCTACGCCGATTGATTTTGCCTTTTACATTCATTCGGCGGTGGGCTACAAGATGACGGGGGCAAAAGTTAATTCGAAAATAGTTCCGCTTGAATACAAGCTTCAAAACGGAGATATTGTGGAGGTTATAACCTCGGGGGCGACAAAGGGTCCGAGTATGGACTGGTTGAAAATAGTTAAAACGAGCACCGCACGAAACAAAATAAACGCCTGGTTTAAAAAGATGAACAGGGACGTTAACACCGAGCGCGGAAAAACGGCGGTTGACCACGAGCTTAAAAGACTCGGAATAAGTGCGGCAAAGCTGTTTAAGGCAGAATATCTTGACGAAATGCTGCGCAGATACGGCTTTGCGAGCGTGGACGAAATGTATGCCGCAATAGGCTTCGGCGGAATTACCGCCGCAAAGGTTGTTGCGCGCCTTAACGACAGCTATATGAACGACGCAAAGGCACACCCCGCCTCGGAGCAATTAACCCCCGTGCAAAATACCGCAAAAAAAAATTCCGACGGAACGGGTATCGAGGTGCGCGGTGTGGATAACTGCCTTGTGCGGCTTTCGCGCTGCTGCAATCCCGTGCCGGGAGACAAAATTGTGGGATTTATAACGCGCGGGCGCGGCGTGAGTGTGCACAGGAGCGACTGCCCGAACATTGCGCCCGAAAATCTTACCGAGGAAATGCGCGCGAGAATGATTGAGTGCAGCTGGCTCGATAACGTTACGAGCGAATTTAACGCCGAGCTGAGTATGGAATGTGTGGATCGCGCGGGAATACTTGCCGACGTGATAGCGGCGGTTGCCGAAAGCAAAATCAATCTTATAGCGGCAAGCGCACGCCCCGTAAAGGACAGAACGGCACTTATAGAGATTACGGTGCAGGTGGATTGCAAGCCGCAGATTGACGCACTTATCAAAAAGCTTCACAGAGTACCGGGCGTTTATGAAATAAAGCGTTCCGTACAGTAAGGGGAGAGGTTTATGAAAATACAACGCATACAGGCAGGACCGCTGGAGGTTAACTGCTACATCGTTACCGACGCGGGAGCGGCGCTTATAATCGACCCCGGCGGAGATTCCGAAAAAATAACGGATATTGTTGAGAAAGAGGGCTGTGCCGCGGAAAAAATCGTTCTTACGCACGGGCATTTCGACCATATCGGCGCGGCAGATGCCGTTCGCAAAAAATGCGGGGCGAAAATATACATTCATCGGCTTGACGCGCCGATGCTATCCGACAATCAAAAAAATTTGAGCTTTCTTTCAAACGAAGCACCCGCGCCGTTTTGTGCGGACGGCTTTTTAAACGACGGCGACAGCCTTAACGTCGGCAATGCCGTTTTTCGGGTGTATCACACCCCGGGACACAGCCCGGGCGGAATATGCCTTTATACGGACGGGGTGCTTTTTTCGGGAGATTTGATTTTTAAAGGCTCGATAGGCAGGTTCGATTTCGGCGATTTTCGCCAAGAGCGCAGTTCCGTAGCCAAAATGATACATTTGTTTGACGATGATGTGCGAATACTTCCCGGACACGGCGAGGAAACGACGGTCGGCTTCGAAAAAAAGTACAATCCGTATGTGGAGCGGCTTGCGACCGATTAAAAACAGGAGATTTTATGAACATAATTACAAAGGGACACCGCTTTGAGGACGCGGTGCGGCAGATTTTACAGCTTTTTTTCAATATAAATTCCGCTGGCGAGGTTATAACGGAGATAAAAGAAGAGAACGGGCGCGATGTTTTTTTTGCAAGCCTTGCAATTGACGGAAAAACAGCGACGGGCGAAAGCATTTTATCGGACATAAACGACAAACGAAAAACGTGCGACGAGCTGAAAAAATGCGTTTACACCGCCGCAAAAAAAATATCGAACGTGCAAACCCCTTGGGGAATATCCACGGGGATACGTCCCGCGAAAACGGTGCGCGCAATGCTTGATGACGGAAAAAGCGAAAAAGCCGCGCTCGACTTTATGAAAACCGAGATGTGGACGTCGGACAAAAAGGCACACCTTGCATTACAAGTGGCGAAAAACGAAAGGCGAGTTTTGAAAAATCGGTTAAAAAACGGGGTAAGCCTGTATGTGGGAATTCCGTTTTGCCCAACGCGGTGCGCATATTGCTCGTTTATTTCGCAGGCGACCGCGCATAACGAAAAATACATAAAGCCGTATGTCGAAGCGTTGAAAAAAGAAATAGAGGCGGGCGCGGAGCTTTGCGCGGAATATGCGCTCGTTCCGGAAACGGTGTATTTCGGCGGCGGCACGCCGACGGCACTTGAGCCGTATCTTTTAATGGAACTTATCGAAAAGCTTAAGCAAAGCTTTGATATGTCAAAGGTGAAAGAGTTTACCGTTGAAGCGGGAAGACCGGACACGTTTTCCGACGAAATGCTCGATATGCTGAAAAAGGCGGGCGTAAACAGAATAAGCGTGAACCCGCAAACAATGAAGCAGGAAACACTTGACCTTATAGGGCGGCGGCACACGGTTGAGCAAACGCGCGCGGCGTTTAAGGCGGCGGCGAAATACGGTTTTTTTGTAAATGCCGACCTTATTGCGGGCTTGCCCGAGGAAACGGCGGCGGATTTTTGCAAAAGCATTGACGAGGTAATCACGTATAAGCCGCAGACAATAACGGTGCATACAATGTATATGAAGCGGGCGGCGCGCTTAATCGACGAGTTTGAAAAATACCGTTTTGTGACGGGCACGGCGGAAATGATGGATAAAGCCGTTGAAAAAATGAATGAAGCGGGATTTATACCGTATTATATGTATAAACAGAGAAATACCGTGGGCAATCTCGAAAACGTGGGGTTTTCTTTGCCGGGATATGAGGGCATATACAATATATACATAATGGAAGAGCTGCAAACTGTGATGGCGTTCGGCGCGGGTGCCTCGACTAAAATGGTTAAGGGCGAGAGAATAGAGCGCGTGTTTAACCCGAAAGAAGCGGCGGACTACACAAAAAGAATTGATGAAATAATACAAAAAAAGAGGACGGCGTTTGAATTTTTGAGGGAGGCGTGAAAGGTGAAAATAACGCTTGACAAAAAAATTACGGAAATTGCGGAAAATACAACGGCGGCAGAGCTTGCGGATATGTTCGGCACTGAAAGCGGTGTGCTGTGTTATAAGGTAAACAACGCGGTTGTGGGCAGGGATTATGTTTTTTGTGAGGGAGATACGGCACAATCGCTTACCATAGCCACCGATGAGGGCTACCTTATTTACAAGGAAACGCTGATACTTGTTTTGCTTGCCGCGGTAAACGCGCTTTTTGACAAAATGCCGCTGTTGGTGCGCCAGTCGGTAAACAAATCGACTTATTTTGAATTAAAAACGGAGGCGCACCGTGCCGACACAGCAATGCGCATAAAAGAAAAAATGCACGAAATCATACGCGAGGATGAACCACCCATTCAGTTCGAAACGGATATAAATTCCGCGGCAGAGCTTTTTTTGAGGCGCGGCGAGAAAGAACGCGCCGAGGATATAATGAAGCTTCCGTCAAAAAAAATTAAGCTGTGCAAGGTGAAAAACGACTACAGAATAACATATCAAAGCATTGCGTACAAAATATCGGCGGTGGCGAATTTCGACATAGAGGTATACGAGAGGGGGTATCTTCTTCGTTACCCGACAAATTATTCAAACGGAAAAATCCCCGAAAATAAGGGCGGCGTAAAAATACACAGCGCCGTGCGAGATTACCGCGACTGGATAGAAACCCTCGGTGTAAAGGATATATTTTCGCTTAACGAGGCGATAAAGCGCGACGGAGGAAAAGAGCTGATAAATCTTTCGGAGGGCTTACACGAAAAGCGTATAAGCACGATTGCCGACAAAATTTGCGAAAACAAGGATATAAAAACGGTGCTTATCGCGGGACCGTCATCATCGGGAAAAACAACGTTTGCAAACAGGCTTAAGCTGCATTTAAGGATAAACCATCGCTCGCCGATTGTAATTTCGCTGGACGATTACTTTGTCGACGACGAATATATGCCGCGCGATACTAAGGGCAAATTTGACCTGGACAGCGTGGAAGCCGTGGATTACAGACTTTTTAACGCACATCTCGAAGCGCTTATCCGCGGAGAAGAGATTGAGCTTCCGCGATATGATTTTACGCAAAGAAAACGCGTGCGCGGAGGAAAAATGCGCCTGCACGACGGGCAAATTATACTTGTGGAGGGAATACACGCCTTAAACGAGATTTTGACCGACCGCGTGGAAAGAAAACACAAATACAAAATATATTTAAGCGCGTTGACAAGCCTTTGCTTGGACGAATACAACGCGTTTTCCCCGACGGATAACCGATTGCTTCGCAGAATTGTGCGCGACGCCGCATTCAGAAACACCACCGCCGAGGAAACGCTTACGCTGTGGAAAAACGTTCGCCGCGGCGAAATGCGCTACATTTTCCCGTTTGAGAGTGAGGTTGACGAGGTTTTCAATTCGTCGCTTATATATGAGCTTGCCGTGCTGAAAGAACCCGCACAAAAGCTTTTGGCAAAAATTAAGCCGACAAGCCCGCATTACAGCCGCGCGCAAAGGTTGGCGGAGCTTTTGATGTGTTTTGAAGAGCTTGCCCCGTGCGCAATTCCGCCCACGTCCATCATACGCGAATTTATCGGGGGAAGCACTGTTTTGTAACCAAATCGCGGAAGGCTTTGATATAAACCTAAATCGGAGAGGCAAAAGGTGATTTTTGCCTCTTTTTTTGCAAAAATATTGACCTTTTATTTAAATATGCTATAATAAACGTATACAATAAAAATAAGGATGTGTGCGAAATGTCGTTTATCAATGATGATTTTATGCTTAAAAACAAAACAGCGAAAAAACTCTTTTTCGACTTTGCGAAGGATATGCCGATAATAGATTATCACTGCCATCTTCAGCCCAAAATGATAGCTGAGAACAAGAATCTCAAAAATGCGTTTGACCTGTTTTTGGGGGGAGACCATTACAAGTGGCGGCAAATGAGAACAAACGGTATCTCGGAGGAGATGATTACCGGCGGTGCGGACGAGTATGAAAAATTCAAGGCGTACGCAAAAACGATGCCGTATCTCATCGGAAATCCTTTGTTTCATTGGACACAGCTTGAATTAAAGCGTTATTTCGGAATAGACGAAATTTTGACGGAGGACACCTGTGCCGACGTTTGGGAAAAGGTCAACGAGTGCCTTGCAAAGGACGAATTTCGTCCGCAGGAGCTTATAAAGCGTTCGAACGTGGAGGTTATATGCACTACGGACGACCCGGCGGACACGCTTGAGTATCATTCAATGCTCGAGGGCTTTGAAACAAAAATTTATCCGACGTTCCGTCCGGACAAGGCCGTTGAAGCAGCAAAGGACACGTTTATTCCCTACATAGAAAAAACGGGAGCAAAAAGCTTTGACAATCTTTTGAAATGGCTTACACAAAGAATAGAGTTTTTCCACGCGCACGGTTGCAGACTGAGCGACCACGCGCTTGAGTATGTTCCGTTCGCAACGGGAAACGCAAAGGAAGCTTTCGAAAAAAGAATGAACGGCGGCACGCTCACCCGCGAGGAGGAAAATGTGTTCAAAACAGCGGTGCTTAAGCACTGCGCAAAGGAATACACGCGCCTCGGTTGGGCAATGCAGCTGCATATAGGCGCGCTTCGCAACAACAACACGAATATGTACAAAAAGCTCGGCGCAGACACGGGCTTCGACTCGCTTAACGATTTGTGCATTGCGGAAGATTTGTCGCGGTTTATGGATTGCCTTGAAACGGACGACTGCTTGCCGAAAACAATTTTGTACACGCTTAATCCCAAGGACAATTACGTGCTCGGAACAATGCTCGGCAATTTCCAAAAAGCTCCGCAAAAGGGCAAAATTCAGTTCGGAAGCGGCTGGTGGTTCAACGACCAGCGCGACGGTATGGAGGCGCAAATGTGTGCGCTTGCAAATTTGGGTATGCTTTCGAGATTTGTCGGAATGCTTACCGACAGCCGAAGCTTTGTTTCCTATCCGCGCCACGAATATTTCAGAAGAATTTTGTGCAACATTATCGGAAAATGGGTGGAAGAGGGAGAATATCCCCGTGATATGAAATATCTTGAGGAAATAGTTAAGGGAATATGCTACAACAACGCGAAAGAATATTTCGGATTTTAATGTGAGAAGGTGCTTGTGATGGAGTTTACAATATCTGAAAGAATGAGAGATTTAAAAAGCTCGGCAATAAGAGAAATGTTTAAGGCAATGGCCGACCCCGAGATGATTTCTCTTGCCGGGGGAAATCCCGCGGCGGAGCTTTTTCCCAATACGGAAATGGCGGAGCTTGCATACAATATTTTGAAAGAAAACCCCGTTGCGGCGTTGCAATACGGAATATCCGAGGGTAATGTGCAGCTGCGCGAAAAAATAACCGAATTGATGAAAACGCGCGAAAACATCATCGCAACGCTTGACGAAACCACCATAGTTTCGGGCGGACAGCAGGCTATAGAAATATGCGCAAAGCTCTTTTTAAACGAGGGCGACTGCGTAATCGCGGAAGAGCCGTCATTCGTCGGTGCGTTGAACGCGTTCCGCTCATACGGCGCTGTTATAAAGGGTGTGCCTATGGACGATGACGGAATGAATATGCAAGCATTGGAAAAGACGATAGCCGAAAACAAAAACGTAAAGCTTATATACACAATCCCCAACTTTCAAAATCCGTCCGCAATTACGATGAGCCTTGAAAAGAGAAAAAAGCTGTATGACATTGCGGTGAAAAACAATATTTACATAATAGAGGATAATCCCTACGGCGAGCTGACGTTCAGCGGAGAAAAACTGCCGACGATAAAATCTATGGACGAGGCGGGCGCGGTTATATATTGCGGGTCTTTTTCGAAAATTCTCGCACCGGGAATGCGTTTGGGCTTTGTTATCGCAAGCCGACCCGTTACGGAAAAGATTGTTTTGGGAAAACAGGTTTCCGATGTGCACACGGCACTGCTTCCGCAGCTTATCGCATTGGAATATTTGAAAAAATACGACATAGGCGAGCATATAGAAAAGCTGCGTGCGCTTTACAAAAGAAAGTGCGAGGTTATGCTTGATGCCATTGAGAAATATCTTCCGAAGGAGGTTAAGCACACAACTCCCGGCGGCGGACTTTTCGTGTGGTGCAGTATGGACGGAATAGATGCCGTTGAGCTTAAGGAGGAATGTAGAAAAAGCAAGGTGCTTATCGTTCCCGGTAACAGCTTTGCGGCAGATCCGACCAAAAAGAGCGGCGGCTTCAGGCTGAATTTTTCGGCAATGCCGGAGGACTTGATGGTTGAGGGAATAAAACGCCTGGGTGAGGCTTTGAAAAAATAACTTTCGACAAGGAGAAAAACAATGCGCGGACGTTTTATAGTGTTTGAGGGAATAGACGGTGCGGGGAAAAGCACACAAATGCAAATTTTAAAGTCGAAACTGGAGAACGCGGGACGACATGTTCAAATGACGGCAGAGCCGACGGCTTCCGTTACGGGAGGGGCGTTGCGTGATGCGTTATCGGGCAATTTTCGCAGAACACAAGCCGAGCTTGCCGCAATGTTTTTGGCTGACAGAGTGTTTCACAATACGGACAGGCACGGCGGAATAAAGCAAGCTCTCGAAAAAGGGTGCGATGTGCTGTGCGACAGGTACTACTATTCGTCCTTTGCGTATCAGGGAACGGACACCGACCTCGGGTGGGTAATGGATATGAATTTAAACTGCCCCGACATTTTAAAGCCCGATTTATGCATATTTTTGGACTTGGACGCCGAAAGCTCGCGCAAAAGAATAGAAAAAACACGTACCGAAACGGAAATTTTCGAAAATGCGGAAGCACTGCGAAAAATCAGACAAAAGTTTTTTGATGTTTTCGACATTTTGAAAGAAACCGAAAACATCAAAATCGTGAACGCCGCGCAAACGGTTGAGCAAATTTCCGAGCAAATATACAAAATAGTTGCCGAATTGTAAAAGGAAGAATAACATTGACGAAAATTATAAAAATAAATCCCGACAATATAGATACCGATTTAATCAAGGAGGCTGCCGCAGTTATCAAACGCGGCGGTCTTGTGGCGTTTCCGACGGAAACTGTGTACGGTCTCGGGGCAGACAGCTTTAACGCTGAGGCGGTTCGCTCGATTTACAAAGCGAAAGGACGCCCGAGCGACAATCCGCTTATATCTCATATCGCACGATTTGACGAGGTGGAGCGTTTTGCGCGGGAAATACCGCCCGCCGCCGAAAAGCTGGCGGAGCATTTTTGGGGCGGGCCGTTGACAATGATTTTCAAAAAGCGCAGCGGCATACCCGATTGTGTAACCGCGGGACTGGATACCGTTGCGGTAAGGCTTCCGAGCCACAGTGTGGCAAATGCGTTGATACATTATTCCGATACGCCCATTGCCGCGCCCAGTGCGAACTTGAGCGGAAAGCCAAGCCCGACCACGGCATTTCACACGGCGGAGGATTTAACCGGCAGAGTGGATATGATAATAGACGGCGGCGATTGCTTTTTCGGGATAGAATCCACGGTAATCGATTTAAGTGTGGAGGTTCCGACGATTTTGCGCCCGGGAGCAATATCCGCTCGGGATATGGAGAGCATTATCGGTGAGGTGCGCTGTGACGCGGGACTTTCAACCGCGCCGAAATGCCCGGGAATGAAATATAAGCACTACAGTCCCGATGCTGAGGTGTATGTAATGAAAAACATAGCCGATGCCGCTTCCTTTTCCGATGACGGCTTCGGTATAATAGCAAAAAACGCGAATTCGTATAATTTCGATAATTGCGAATATGTTTTCGACGCGGGGGAAGACGACCGCAAATATGCGGCGCGGTTGTTTTACCTTTTGCGCCGAGCCGACGAGCTGGGGCTTAAAAAAATCTATGCGCAAATGCCCGAAAGCGACGGTATCGGGGCGGCACTCGGAAATCGTTTGCTGAAATCGGCGGCAGGCAGGGTGATATAAATGGATTACAAAAACAACGTTCTCTTTATTTGCACGGGAAATACGTGCCGCAGTCCGATGGCGGCGGCAATATACAACGCAATGTATCCGATGAAAAGAGCGGTTTCCGCGGGATTGGCGGCAAACGGAGCACCCGCCGCGGCAAATGCAATCTCGGTTGTAAAAGCGTACGGAGGAGATTTGTCGGGGCATATGTCAAGGCAGGTTACGCTTGAGGATATAGATTCGAGCGAAACGGTAATTACAATGACAGATTCGCAAAAGCTCAGTCTTTTGGCGGTGCTTCCCGAAAAATACGGGGAAAAAATCGTAACACTTGCCGAATATGCACTCGAAAATGCGGATATTTCCGACCCTTACGGGGGGAGTGAGGCAATTTATAAAGCCACGGCGGAAAAAATCGCCGAATACATCAAAAAGGGAATGTTAATCGAAACGGCGAACGAAATCGAAAAAACGGAAAAAGCCGTTTTCCCCGACCCGTTGCAAAAGGAGCTTATAAAAAATGCGCTCCTCGGGGGAAACGCTTGCACCCTGTACGAAAACACCGAATTGTGCGGCTACTGTATTTTTTCAACAGCGGCGGACGAGGGGGAAATATTGCGTATAGCGGTTAAAAAGGAGCATAGGGGACGCGGCTTCGGGAAAAAGCTTTTGTCGGACGCAATTCGGCTTATGCGACTTCGCGGGGTAAATGCGGTATATCTGGAGGTGCGCGAGACGAACAGTGCCGCCATAGCCTTATACGAGGGCGCGGGCTTCGAAAAATGCGGAATGCGCAAGGGATATTATCGCGATAACGGGGAAGCGGCCGTTTTATATACTTTGAATGTAAAGGACAGATTGTGATGGCATATATATTGGGAATAGAATCATCGTGTGACGAAACGGCGGCGTCCGTTACAAAGGACGGAAGAGATGTATTGTCAAACGTCGTATATTCTCAAATAGCTTTGCATGAGATATACGGCGGCGTTGTGCCGGAAATTGCGTCACGAAAGCACACGGAAAAAATAATATATGTAATAGACGAGGCCCTGCGCCGCGCAAAAATCGGGCTAAAGCAGCTTGACGCAATAGCCGTGACAAACACCCCCGGACTTGTGGGGGCGTTGCTTGTGGGCGTGAACACGGCAAAGGCATTGGCATATTCCGCGGGAGTGCCGCTTGTGCCGGTTAATCACATTCAGGGACATATTTCGGCAAATTACATCGCGTATAAGGATTTAAAACCGCCGTTTGTGTGCTTGGTTGCCTCCGGCGGGCACAGTCATATTCTTAATATAAAGGATTATCGCGAGTTTGAAATTTTGGGCGCAACCACGGATGACGCCGCGGGAGAGGCCTTTGATAAGGCGGCGCGCGTTCTCGGCTTGGGCTACCCAGGCGGACCGAAGCTTAACAAGCTTGCCGAGAGCGGAAATCCGCGGGCGATACGCTTTCCGCGCCCGACAAACGGGTTTGATTTCAGCTTCAGCGGATTGAAAACGGCGGTAATAAACTATGTGCATACAAAAGAGCAAAACGGCGAGGAAATAAACAAGGCGGACGTTGCGGCGTCGTTTCAAAGCGCGGTGTGCGATTGCTTGGTAAAAAACACCGTTTCCGCGGCAACAGCCGTAAACAGCAAAAAGGTGGCGATTGCCGGCGGGGTGGCGGCAAATACGTGTTTGCGCGGGGAAATGGAAGCCGCCGCGAACGCGGCGGGTGCGGAGCTTTACTGCCCGCCGATTGAGCAGTGCACCGACAATGCCGCATTTATTTCGTGTGCGGGATATTACAACTTTATATCGGGTATTCGTGCGGGGCTTGATTTAAATGCCGAGCCGCAGCTTACAATAGGTGATATTTTATGAAAGAAAGATTGAATTCGCTTCGAGGGTATATGGAGGAATGCGGCATAGCGGCGTGCGTTATTCCGACGAGCGATGCGCATATGAGTGAGTATTTGTGCGACCGCTTTAAAACGCGCGAATATTTTTGTCCGTTTACGGGGTCTGCGGGAACGCTTGTCGTAACACAAAAGAAAAGCGCACTGTGGACGGACGGGCGATATTATCTGCAAGCGGAAGAAGAGCTTGCGGGCACGGAAACGGTGCTTGTAAAAAGCGGCGAAAAGGGCAGTGTGCGCGTTGAAGAGTTTCTGACGCAGGAGCTGAAAGCCGAGGAATGTGCGGCGGTTGACGGAAGAATGTTCAGCTTTAACGGCATAAAAAAGATGAAAAAGCATTTGTCCGAGCACGGCATTTTGTTAAAATGCGACTTTGACCCGACACGCGTGATGAATAATGTGCCGCCTATGCCGAAGGGAAAGGCTTATGCCCAAAGCGATGAATTGAGCGGGGAGAGCGTTAAAGAAAAAATAACGCGAATAAGGCAACGCTTAAAGGAGAAGGGCGGCACATATTATCTTACCGGATTGACGGACTGCGTATGTTGGGCATTGAATTTAAGAGCCGACGATGTGAAATACACGCCGGTTATGCTTGCGTTTTTGATAATATCGGCAAACGAGGTGCGCCTTTTTACCGATAGGGAAAAGCTAGGAGACGTGACGGCACATATTAAGGAAAACAACATAATCGTTGAAAATTATGACGACGTATACGAAGCCGTGCGCAAGGCAGCGGAAAATGCGACCGTAATGTGCGACTTCGATATGACAAACGCATTGCTTGTACAAGCGGCGGGAGGTCGCGCGGTGCATTGCGCGGATATTGTTTCCGAGCTGAAAGCCGTTAAAAACAAAACCGAGATAAACAATATAAAAAAGGCGTATATCACGGAAAGCGTCGCGCTTATAAAAACGTTTTACAAGCTTTACGGCTCGATGGAGCTTAAAACGGAATATGATGTTTCGGAGGAAATAGAAAAAAACCGCAAAATGTCGGGCGAATATTTGTACCCGTCCTTTGAAACAATAGCGGCGTTTGGGAAAAATGCCGCTATGATGCACTATGCACCGAAAAAGGAAAGCAGTGCAAAATTGGAAAAAAACGGCTTGCTTCTCATAGATACGGGCGGGCAATATTTCGGCGGGACAACGGACACCACGCGCACACTTGTTTTCGGCAGAATAAGCCGCGCGCAGGCACGGCATTACACGCTTGTTCTAAAGGCGAACATTGCCCTTGCAAGCACAACATTTCCGAGCGGCTGTGCCGGGCGAGATATAGATTCGATTGCGCGCAACGTTTTGTGGAAAGAGGGTCTTGATTATCGCTGCGGCACGGGACACGGCGTGGGATATACGCTTTGCGTGCACGAGGGACCGCAACGCATTTCTCCGAAAGGAGAATATCCGCTGTGTGAGAATATGACCGTTACAAACGAACCCGGATATTACAAGGATGGGGAGTACGGCATACGCACGGAAACACATATGCGTGTAATAAAGAAAAAAGAAACCGAGTACGGTACGTTTTTGGGATTTGAAAATCTCGGTTTTTGTCCCATAGGAACAAAGGGCGTTTTGAAACACCTTTTGACAAAGGAAGAAAAAGCGTATATAAACGCCTATAACGAAAACTGTGCGGCTCTGTACAAAGAATTTCTTACGGCGGAGGAATACAAATGGTTGAAAAAATATACGAAAAAGCTGTAGAAAAAGAGCGCTTCGACAAAAAAATTCGTTTTTCCGTAATATGCGATACGATGAAATCCGTTTACAGAAGAACTATGCTTGCGGACGGCGCGCGCAGAGAAACCGACGCGGAACATTCGTGGCATTTGGCTCTTATGGCAATGCTTTTTTCTGAATTCGCTCCGCAAGGAACGAACATTGAAAAGGTAATGCGTATGGTTATCGTTCACGACCTTGTTGAGATATATGCGGGAGATACATTCTGCTACGACGAGGACGGCAGACGCACCAAAAAAGACCGCGAAAAAGCCGCCGCCGACAGACTGTTTTCGATTTTGCCGAATGATACCGCCGCGGAATTTCGCTCGCTGTGGGAGGAGTTTGACGAGGAAATTACGAGTGAGGCGCTTTTTGCGGCGGCACTTGACAGACTTCAGCCGCTGTTAAACAATTTTATGACCGACGGTTACACCTGGCGAGAGGGCGGCGTGAGCAAGGAAAGCGTCGAAAAAAGAACCGAGCTTATAAAAAAGGCAATTCCCGCCGCTGGAGAGCTTTTGGATATGATATT
>CAZIQC010000013.1:0-14629 GCA_964541335.1 uncultured Oscillospiraceae bacterium | reverse complement strand
CGAAAAGCGCCAAAATGGCGGTGTGCGGAGTCTTCGATAAAAGAAGCGCGGCGCAAAAAGAGGCTATGCGCGAAATATGCGATATGTATATAGACAGCTTTTCGGAGCTTTTGTAAAAATGTGAACGGACGGTGGATTGCTTTTTTGTTGACAGCTCGCTATACTCGGTTGTAGGGAGATGGTGAAATGAATTTATCAAAAAACGGAAGTCTTATTCGCAACTTAAGAAAAGCTTTGGGAATGACGCAAAAACAGCTTGCCGAAAAAATAGGCGTTGTGGCGAAAACCGTTTCCAAATGGGAAACGGGGCACGGCTTTCCCGATGTGGGCACGGTGCTTGCGTTGGCGGAGGCACTCGACGTAAAGGAAAAAACGCTTTTGTCGGGAACGCTTCTTCAAAATGCCGCCGATGTCGGCAACGTCAAAAAAACAAATTTTTTTGTATGTCCGCAATGCGGCGCACTTTCCCTGAGTATTGGAAGCGTGCTTTGCGAATGTTGCGGAAAATCGCTTAAGCCTCTTAAAGCGGCAAGCCGCGCACCGCATAAAATAAGTGCCGGAGAAATCGAAAACGATTTTTATGCGGAAATCGACTGCGAAATGACAAAGGAGCACTATATCGACTTTGCGGCATACATCGCGACCGACCGAGTTTTGCTTGTGCGGCTTTATCCCGAGAATGACTGCGCGGTGCGTTTCCCGAAAATGTACGGCGGAAAGCTTGTATGTCATTGTAACGTGTGCGGACTGTTTGAATACAAGGAGAACGAACCCCCCGCTTTAAACGGACAAGGACAAAAAGGCTTGTAAACAAAAGCACTCATATCACTTTTAGGGTGGTATGCGTGCTTTTGTGCTGTCGAACAAATACGGTTTGAAGCGTGCCGCCGCAAAAGCGGAATGCCATTACAAATAATTATTCAAGAAGAGATATTTACTTTTTAATTATCGCACAATACTCTGCTTCGCAAATGGGAACAAGAGATTCCAAGTCTTTCCATAAAAACAGTTTAATATAGTCGCCGCTTGCATATGTATAATTATCTACGGTTAAATCAACGGAAGTGCTGTCGTAGTTATGCACATAGATGTCGCTGTGGGCGGTAGCCTTTAATACGCCTTTTGAATTATACACCGCAAGCACCGAAACGCCGGAGAAATCGGTATCGGTATTGTTTTCTGCGTATGCGTTGACAATAAGTGAATTGTCGGACATCTCGCAGACTAATATTTCGTGACCGTATTTGGATACGGTAGATGAATAATTGTTTATAAAATAAGCATCGTTGTTGCCGGAAGATATTTCTTCGTTTTCCGATTCTGCCGTTATATACCACTGAATGTTGTCGGCGTTTGTGATGTTATATTCAAATGCTACATCGACACTTTCGCCTTTTGGGATATTGCTGACGGTCTGCGTTGCAACTATTTCACCGTCGGCACTGTTGCGGCGCAGACAAACCGTAACTGCGCCTGTGTCGCTGTAACCGTCGTTGCTTACGGTTGCAACAGCGACCGAATCCGGAAGAATTTCGTGGCTTTGGATAGATTTAATCGAAACATCGCAACTGCCGACCGTAAGCGTTGCGGAATTATTGTCCGTGTTATACTCCGCATCACCCATATCGACGGAAAGGATTATCTGATGTTTGGTCAGGTTTTCCGGCTTGACATATTCTATCTCTACCGTTGCGGATTCTCCTGCTTTTAGGCTGTCAGTAACCGTTTTCTGTGCGTTTATTCCGTTGTCTGTCAAGATTACCGTATACGAAGCTACATTAAGCTCGCCCGTGTTTTTAACCGTGGCATATACAGTCATAGAGTCCTCGTCGATGTATGCGTCCGAAACGGATAAATCGTATGACGGAATCAAGTCGATTACATATAAATCGCTTTGCAATATTTCGCCGTCTTTTACAATACCGTTGTTATAAGCGATATAAACAGAGCCGTTATTTTCCAAAACTGCTGTCGGATATTTGGAACGGTTGCCCGTTTCGGAAATTTGGATTTCATCGCTCCATTTTCCGTCGTTACACATTGCGGAGAAAATTTCAACGGCATTGCCCGCTGACTTTGCCCACAGGATAACAGCGTCGCCGTTTGCATTTTCACTCACGGTGAAATTATCCGTAAGCCCTGCCTTTGCCTCTTTGAAAACAGAACTTTGTTCCCCGCCGACCAAAGCACCGTACATTATATTTCCGCCGGAATAGTAATAAATTTTATTACCCTTGATTTGCGGATTGCTGTCGAGAACATCGTTGTCGGTCAGCATATATTCGTTGCTTTCGCTGATAATGGATATATCTCTGTCGTCGATCGTTTCAAGGTCGTTGTCTTCGTCTGCAACATAAGCAATATTAAGTCCGCTGTCCGTATATCCTGCCGAAAGATTGGTGATTGCGTTAAGGTTTGCCTTTACGACAACAGGCTCACTCCATGCCGAACCTGTAAAAACAGATTTCATAATTGAATTGAATCCGTTTAAACCGAGAATATCGTTTTCACTGTTTGTTGTCCATATTACGCTGACCTCAGTTTCCGATGCGCATACAACCGGCAGAGTATCAAGAGAATCATTCTCGGTAAGAGTAACAGGAGTATCAAAGCCGTTTCCGTTCCATTTAGACACGCATATTTCGCCGAGCTCTGCAATATCGCTGAGCGTCATATCATCGTTAAGCAACGATTTTTCGTTCTGCCAAACCAGATAACCGTCGTTAAAACTCGGATAAAAGTCGGCTGTTCCGTCGTCGCAGACGGGGAGCGGGGCAGACCATATACCGTTCTTATCGTCGTAAACAGAGTAAACAAGCATAGTTCTGTTTATGTCATCACGCTCGGAATTGTCCCACAGCATAACCATAACCTTTTGTCCGTCGATATTGCACATAATCGGTGCGGATTCGGTGTATACATTCTCTGCTAAAAGCTTTAGGTTCTTACTTGTGTATTCAGCGTCAAACATACTGACCGGGGGCATATCTCCGTACCATTCGGTTAAACTTGAAGCGTATGCTCTGCTTTCGTTGTCATATGTATCGTTAGAGCTGATGTCGGCAAATGCCGAATAAGAAGCTGAAGATGTTCGCAACCTGCCGCCTCCGCCTCCGCCGCCGAGGGTTCCTCCGCCGCCGCTGAAGTTTCCTCCGTCGTTTCCGTTCGAGTCCTCAATGATAGTGATATCCTTATCTTTGAGTAAACCTTTTGCGTTTCCGGTTTCATATATAAGGAAATCACCCTTGGCAAATGTCTTTTTGGCAACCTCCTTGCCGAAAATCTTTATATTGAAATCTGCTTCACCCTCGCCCCAGACCTTTAAATATTCTTTGTGCAATGCAGACTTCATATTTAAAGAGCCTTCTCCGGAAGCTCCGACGGTTGCAAATTTTGCAACACCGATTCCACCGCCAAGTTCTCCTGTAAGCTTTGCGGTAAGATAGTTCTCAAATTCGGGAATGAATTTTTTGGGATCGATATTTATTACATCACCCTCAAATTCTGCTCCGATTCCCAGACCTATTTCATAGTAAACGGGAACAGCCCAAATAAATAACTGACCTTGATATTTATATGAAGCTTCTACATTCAAACATAGCTGTCCTTCGACAAGTTTCCATTCCCCGTCAATGAATTTGCATTCAGCGTAACCGGCGAAGTCAACATCTGTACTCGATTTACCTTTTCCGCCACCGACAACCTTTCCCCCAAACATATTCATTTTATATTGTTTTGACAATTTAAAATCATTTTTGAGTTGCTTAAGTGTGCGGTTTTGTTTGGAAGCGGCTTTTTTGACATCTTTTTTATATTTTTTAAAATCAAAATTTTTAAAATATTTATTTTCCTCTCCGTCAGTATGGACAATATCAAAACCGAACACGATATTAAGCTTGCTATTATCCTCATGGTCATATTCTACGGAAATGGGGACAAAATCATATTCCCATTTTATTTCCGTTCCTTCAAAAATAGGAACACATTCAGGAACTGTAAAACTTACTCCGTCTATCACTTTAAAGTTAAGCCCTTCAATTTCGCTACTCGGCATAAATTCGTTGCTTGTAATATTATTTACTATTTTCAAGCTTGTTCGCTCGGAACGCGTTACGCCTGTTCGTATATCTCTAATGACTATGTATATATCTTTATCAGCTTCAAACACTTTTGTAGGTGTAAACGTATTTGAAACTCCGTTTTCAAGTTCCAAGAATTTTTCGGCATTTTGGCTAAGGTATATTTCTTGATTGATATTTAAATTATTATAACATACACGAACTGTTACTTCCGCATTGCTGTCTTTATCAATGTTTATGGGCTGTGAAAGCAAATTGTACGAAATGCCGTTATATATTATTTGCGCCAAATCCGATACAATACTTTTGTTTTCGTAATGAATGGTTGTCCCGTTATGATTGAGTACAGGATAGTTAGTACTGTCAACTTTTATGTATCCCCAGTCATTTTTTGTTCCTAAGTAATACATATCTTTTAAATTCGGACAGGCGGAAAAAACCGTTTTTCCAAGTGTTGTAACGCTTATGGGAATTTTTATGCTTTTTAAGCTGTAACAATTATCAAAAGCCGACCATTCAATCGTCGTAACACTGTTAGGTATTTCAACACTGCTTAAATTTGCGCAAGCGGAAAAAGTATGGGTTCCGATTGTTGTTACACCGTAAGGAATTTTTATGCTTTTTATGCTTTTGCACTGGAAAAACGCGTAATTTCCTATTTCTCTAACAGTATTTGGTATTGTTATGTTTTGAAGTAAATCACAGGTGCCAAAGGCGCTGTTGCCGATTTTGGTTACACCATCCGGTACATCCACAGTTTTTAAATTTCTGCAAAATTCAAATGTTTCATTTTCAATAACAGCAACATTACTCGGTATTTTAAATGATGTTATGCTCTTGCAATACTGAAAAGCCTTTTTTGCTATGTTTGTAATATTGGGTGATAATGTTAACGATGATAAGTTTTCGCAACTACCGAAAGCACTATCGCCAATTGACGTAACGCTGTCTGCCATTTTGACGGATGTCAGATTTTCATTACCGTAAAATGCAGAATTGCTGATTGATGTTACGCCATCTTTTATTACAACGCTTCTTATATTCAAGCCTTTCCCGACCCAAATATATCCTGCCTCCATATTTCCTGTTCCGCTAACGGTAAGTGTTCCGCTGTCGTTGAGCGTCCACGTTAAATTACTTCCGCAAGTTCCGCTTGCTGCAACTGCCGGCAGTGCAGTAATCATACTGAGCAGCATACACAAAATAAGGAACAGGCATATAAATGTCTTTTTCACTTTTTGTTCCTCCATTTCAAATTTTAAATCATTGTGCACTTTTAATATTTGCCAAATGGAAAACATATCACCTCTTTCGTTATACAATTTACAAATTAAAAAAGTGCGTAGCCTACCCAAAGAGCAGAGCTACGCACCAAAAAGCATACAGCCCTGTCTCTAAAGGTTGCTACACACTTTTCAAATCATTACACAATTATAAAATTGACTGCGCAAGAGTATGACGAAACAAGAGTGTACGCTTTTTAACAAATTCAGCGTACCTCCTACGAAGCCAATATTATTAAATTGTGTTTCAAAAATTTGAAAAGTTGTAGCAACGATATTATACCACGCTTCTTTTCAAATTACAATATTTTCATTTAATAAATATTCAATTTGACGAAAAATCTTCTTAAAAAGCCGTCAAATTGCATTTCGGTGTTTATCATATGAAAGAAAAAATTGAAACCTTTTATGAAAAAGAGTTAGAGAATTTATCCGAAAAACAAAAGTAAGACGTTGCAAAAAAAATTCCGCAAGATTTTTTATCTTGCGGAAAATATTTCGTTATTGATTTTTGCATTTATGTGTAAATCTTTATTTTTGAGGATTTTTCGCGGTGAGATTGGGCAAAACCTCGGACACCGTTATCGCAACGAAAATAACCGCAAAGCCCGAAAGCAAGCGTGGGGTGACGGTTTCTTTCGTAAATATTACCGAAAACAGTACGCCGAACACAGCCTCGAGAGAAAGTATCAGCGAAGCGGTTGACGGCGATGTGAATTTTTGCCCCGTATTTTGCAGAATATAGCAAACACAGGTTGCGAACACCGCCAAATACAGCACCGACACAAAATCGCGCGGGGAAAGTGCGGCGGGCGGCATTTCAAGCAACACGGCGGGGACAAGAGCTATTGCCCCCGCAAATACAAATTGAAGCATTGTTAAGAGCAAAATGTTGCGGTTCTTCGAAAAAATCGATACCGCAACCATATGAAAAGCATAAAACACACCGCCCAAAAGCGTGAGCAAATCTCCCGCGCATACGCTCGAAAAATCATTGCCGCTCATTGAAACGAGCGTTATCCCGAAAATACACAAAACCGCCGCGGCAATATTGTATACGGACGGTCGCACGTGCGACACCGCCCAGAATATAAACGGCACGAGTATGCAATAAACCGCCGTTAAAAATGCGTTTTTACCGGGTGTGGTGGCGGGGTCGGCAAGACCGTAGGTTTGAGCGATGTATGCGCAAACAACAAACAAGCCCATTACGGCGCCGCGCCATATGCAGCCGAAATCAAGCGTTTTCAGCTTCGGCAACAAAATTAAGCACAAAAGCACCGCCGAAATCAAAAAACGGCTTGAAAGCAGGGTGAAAACCCCCATATTTTCGATTGTGCCCTCCATAATAAAAAACGTACTGCCCCATATAATCGTTGTGACAAGCAGTGCGAGCTTGGCGGCGAGAGAAACACTTTTTTTCATAATTATCAGTCCTTTGAAACTGTTATGTCGGCAAATTTTGCCGCGGTAATGTCGCACAGCGTTTGCGGATTTATGACAAGCTGAAGCCCGCGAGCACCGCCGCTGACGGAAATCTCCGCTGAATTTTGCGCGGAGGAATGTATAAATGTGGGAAGCTTTTTTTTCATTCCTATCGGACTGCATCCCCCGCGAATATATCCCGTTGTGGGGAGAAGCTCTTTTTGGGGCAGCATTTCCAGCTTTTTTACGCCGGCTGCGCAGGCGGCTTTTTTTAGGTCAAGCTCTTTTTCGACGGGAATGCAAAACACAAAACACCCGCTTGCCGAGCGTGTAACAAGCGTTTTGAACACAACATCCGCGCATTGCCCCGTAACCTCCGCTGTATGCACACCGGAAAGGTCGGACTCGTCCGCAATGTATTCGATTGTTTTAAAATCGATTTTTTCTTTTTCAAGCATACGTACGGCATTTGTTTTTTGCATAAATATTACCTCGGATAAAAAATTGTTGCCAAAAACGACGAACGGTGCTATTATATAACAACAACCCGTAAATTTCAACATAATTTACGAGCCGGGAGGTATATTTTTTGAAAAAATACATTCTTTTCGATCTTGACGGTACGCTTACCGACCCCAAGGAGGGGATTACAAAGTGCGTGTGCCACGCACTGCGATTTTTCGGTATTGAAAAAACGCCCGACGAGGTTGTGTGTTTTATAGGTCCGCCGCTAAAAGAACAGTTTATGGAATTTGCGTCGCTTTCGTCGGCACAGGCAAAAAAAGCGGTGGAGGTTTACCGCGAGAGATACGTGCCCAAGGGCATTTTTGAAAACAAGCTTATACAAGGGATAGTTCCAGTTCTTTCCGAATTGAAGAAAAACGGCGCGCATATGGCAATAGCAACAAGCAAGCCGACGGTTTTTGCGCGGCAAATCGCGGAAAAATATGAAATAGCACCGTTTTTTGACGGGATATTCGGCGCGGAAACGGACGGCAGAAATACGGACAAGGCAACCGTGATAAAAATTGCAATGAAGACCCTGGGCGCAAATAAGGAAGCCACGGTTATGGTGGGCGACAGGATTTACGATATTGACGGCGCACAAAAGGCGGGGATCGCCTCGGTCGGTGTTTCCTACGGATATGCGCAGGAGGGCGAGCTTGAAAAAAGCGGAGTAGGGCATATCGCCTCCGACGCGTACTCGCTTTTGAAAATTTTACTTAAGCTGTGAATAACTCCCCAAAAAAATGCATAGTATGAACTAACCTTATCGGGGAGTGGTACTTTTGAAATGCAAAAAAAACACCGTTGCGGCAGGAATATACTTTGCCGTGGGAATTATTTTCGGCACGGTGCTTTTTTACGCTCAAAAAAACGCGGGCGAAGCCGTAGCAATAAGCAAAACGGTGTCCGCTTGGGATGTTGCGCGCCTTGCCTACAATAATTTGCTGTGGCTTTTTTCCGTGTACATATGCGCAATAACCGTGCCGTTTGACGGCTTTCATCCGATACTTGCCGCACGCGGCACGGCAAACGGCTATTGCACGGCATATATGCTGTCGCACTGCGGCGTACGCGCGGCGTGTGCCGCGGCCGTGCCGCAATGCCTGGGAATACTGCCGACGCTTTTTAAATGCTCCGTACATATGCAGGAGCGCAGGGCGCGGCTTTTAAAGGCGGGACGCACCCCGTCCGTAATACGGCAAAGGGAATTGCTCGCGCTTTTCCTTGCGGGCTTTTTTGCGGCGGCGGCGGAAACGCTTTCGTACACGGCATTTTGCCGATTTTTGTTCTAAAATAACGAAAAATATGTCCGAATTATGTGCAATTTTGGCATATACATTTTTAAATCGATGTTGTAAAATTAAAAAACAAATACATTATGTAAACTACGGTGGGAAGCAATGCAGGAAATAATACAAGAATACGCGCTGTATCTTAAGGAAAAGAATATGTCGGACAATACGGCGCAGTCGTATATAAGCGACCTTAATGCCTTTGCCGCACATATCGGGGCAAGGCACGCTCCAGATTTACTCAGAGTAACCGCCGTCACGGTGCAAAAATACGCGGACAGCCTTTCCGAGAAAGGACGTGCGCCGAGCACGGTGTTCCGCAGTATGGCGGCGCTCAGAAAATTTTACGCATATACTCTTGAATATAATTTAACCGAAAACAACCCCACGGGCGGGGTAAGCTTGCCGAAGCCCGAAAAAAAGCTGCCCGAGGCAATGACCCCGCGCGAGGTGGTAAAGCTTTTAAACCAGCCCAAATGCACATCTCTCAAGGGCTACCGCGACAAGGCAATGCTGGAGCTTATTTATGCCACGGGCATAAAGGTGTCGGAGCTTATAAATCTTACCGTGCGCGACGTGGACATAAAGCGGCAAATGCTGTCGTGCGGCTCGTCAGGGAAAAGCCGCTATATTCCCATCGGGCGCGCCGCCGCAGAGGCACTGGACAATTACATAAAAAAGGCACGTGCCTTTATGATTGCGGAGCTGCATACGAAAACACTGTTCGTAAATTGCTCGGGAACGCCGCTCACGCGCCAGGGCTTTTGGAAAATATTGCGTAAATATGCCGACGCGGCGGGTATAAAAACGGATATAAACGCGCAAACGCTGCGCAATTCGTTTGCGGTGCATTTGCTTCAAAACGGCGCGGATATTGGTGCGGTGTCGGAAATGCTGGGGCACACGGACGTTGTATCCACACGCATATACAATCAGGTGCTTAAAAGCAATATAAAGAAAATATACAAAAAAGCGCACCCGCGGGCATAAAAAATATGTCGCATAATGCGATTTTTAGGCGTGCGGCGTATTGACAAAGAATTTGTGCGATGTTATAATTAAGCGAAAGGCAAGGGCTTGTTGACAAAACCTTTGCCTTTTATTAAATGCAAAGGTTGGGATACATATGAGTACTGTAACGGAGCTTTTCGGTTGTAACGTATTTAATGCGGCGGTTATGCGCGAGCGACTGCCCAAGGATATTTACAAGGCTATGCAAAAGGCGGTTAAGGACGGCAAGCGTCTGGATATAAACGTTGCCAACGTTGTTGCCAATTCCATGCGCGACTGGGCAATAGAAAAGGGCGCAACGCATTTTACGCACTGGTTTCAGCCGATGACGGGCATAACCGCGGAAAAGCACGACAGCTTCATTTCTCCCAATGATGACGGAAGCGTTATTATGGAGTTTTCGGGAAAGGAGCTTGTTCAGGGCGAGTCGGACGCGTCAAGCTTTCCTTCGGGCGGATTGCGCGCAACGTTTGAGGCACGCGGCTACACCGCGTGGGACCCGACGAGCTATGCATTCATAAAAGGGAAAACGCTTTGTATTCCGACGGCGTTTTGCGCATACGGGGGAGAGGCTCTCGATAAAACAACACCGCTCCTGCGTTCAATGGAGGCGATAGACCGCCAAGCGGTTCGAATATTGCGCCTTTTCGGAAATACGGAGGTAACGAGTGTGAAAACCACCGTCGGTCCGGAGCAGGAGTATTTTCTTATAGATGAAAGCGTATATAACAAAAGACCCGACCTTATCTCCGCGGGACGCACGCTTTTCGGAGCAAAGCCGCCCAAAGGACAGGAGATGGAGGATCATTACTACGGCAGTATAAAAGCACGCGTGGCCGACTTTATGAAAGAGCTTGACGAGGAGCTGTGGGCGCTCGGCGTTCTCGCAAAGACGGAGCATAACGAAGTAGCCCCCGCGCAGCACGAGCTTGCGCCGATTTTTTCGACAACGAATATTGCGGCGGATCACAATCAGCTTACGATGGAGCTTATGCAAAAGGTGGCGCGCAGACACAATTTGGTGTGCCTGCTTCACGAAAAGCCCTTTGCGGGAGTGAACGGCAGCGGCAAGCACAACAACTGGTCAATGTCAACAAACACGGGCAAAAATCTGCTCGACCCCGGTGAAACACCCTACGAAAACGCGCAGTTTTTACTGTTTTTGTGCGCCGTGATAAAGGCTGTGGACGAGTATCAGGATTTGCTCAGAATATCCGTTGCCGGCGCGGGCAATGACCACCGCCTCGGCGCAAACGAGGCACCGCCCGCGGTAGTGTCGATGTTTCTCGGAGATGAACTCAGCGAAATTTTGGAAGCTATAGAAGCGGATCGCGCATATGACGCAAAGGAAAAGGTGCAAATGAAAATCGGTGTACACGTGATACCGCGCTTTCCCAAGGACACAACCGACCGTAACCGCACAAGTCCGTTTGCGTTTACGGGTAACAAGTTCGAATTTCGTATGCTCGGTTCCACGGCGTCCATTTCCGACACAAATGTTGTTATAAATGCCGCCGTTGCCGAAAGCCTGCGCCTCTTTGCCGACGAATTGGAAGCGGCAACGGATTTTGAAAATGCGCTTCACGCGCTTATCGTGCGCACGATTAAGGATCACAAGCGCATAATATTTAACGGTAACGGCTATGATGACAAATGGCTTTGCGAGGCAGAGCGGCGCGGCTTGATGAATTTGCGCACCACACCGGATTGTATGCCGCACATAACCGATGAAAAAAACATTGCGCTGTTTAAAACGCACCGCATATATTCCGAAGCGGAAATACATTCGCGCTATGAAATAACGCTTGAAAATTACTGCAAAACGGTAAACATAGAAGCGCTTACGATGATCGAAATGGCAAACAAGGATATTATGCCCGCGGTATCGGGATTCTTAAAATCGGTTTGCGAATCGGCACGGGCGCAAAAGGACGTAACGGGAGAAATATCTCACTATGATAAGGCGCTTACGGGTCAGCTGGGCGAGTTGCTTTCCCAAATGTACGAAAGCACAAAGCGGCTCGAGGCATCCGTGGCAAACGCACCGCATATGTCGGACGATATTTTAAAAGAAGCGCGCTATTTTTGCGACGTTGTTCTTTCCGATATGGAAAAGCTTCGCACCGTTGCGGACAAGCTCGAAACCGTTACCGAGCGCACCTGCTGGCCGTATCCCGACTACAGCGATATATTCTACAGTGTGAAATAAGGAGAAAAATTATGAAGCTTAACGATTATTTAAATTCGCCCGCGGACAATCCTTTTGAAAGTCTTGTACCAAACGGCGGAATGACGGCGATTTTCCGCACAATAAGCTGTATCGGCGACAGCCTTGCCTCCGGAGAGCACGAGCTTACGGAGATGGGGGAGCGCCGCTGCATAGATTATTACGACTATTCCTGGGGACAGTTTATGGCACGCGACACGGGCGCAACCGTTTACAATATGTCCCGCGGCGGAATGACGGCAAAGTGGTTTGAGACATTTGCGCACGAGCGCGGCTTTTACGATGAAAAATACAAAAGCTCGGCATACATAATCGCCCTGGGCGTAAATGATGTGTCGCAAATATTAAACGGAGAGTACGAACTCGGCACGATAAGCGACATAGATATGAAAAACTGGGCGAACAATAAGCCCACCTTTGCGGGATATTACGGTCGCATAATCGCAAAAATGAAGTATATGTCGCCCGACGCGAAATTCTTTTTGATGACAATACCGCGCGGCATAAAGGACGAGGCACGCACCGCCCTTTATGACAGTCACGCCGCTCTTTTGCGCGAGATAGCGCAAAAAACGGAAAATTGCTACGTGCTCGATTTTCGCAAATATGCGCCCGTTTATGATGAAGAGTTTAGGAAAAGGTTTTTCCTTTCGGGGCATATGAACGCCGCAGGCTACCGTTTGACGGCACTTATGACGGAAAGCTGTATCGACAGTATTGTAAGAAGCAATTACCCCGATTTTGCGCAAACCGCACTTATCGGAAAATACGTTCGTATGCAGGATTGTGAATAAAAAAAGCTTAAAAGCACCCGAGGGGAGATTCGGTATGATTACTCCCTCGGGTGCTTTTTTACATTGCTTTTATTTTCGATACAGTTTACTTATACAGCTTGAAAAACCTTGTCAGCACGGCGGCCGCCTGTGCACGCGTTGCAAATGCCGCGGGGAAAAGTGCGGTGCCGTCACCCAAGATAATTCCGCTCCCGACGCCGAAGCGCAGGGCGTCGATTGCATAATCGGAAGCCTCGGCAAAGTCGGAAAACGCGGTTATGTCAGTGCTGTCAAAGGCTGATGTGTCCGCATTTATAAGGTGCGCAAAGCGGTAAAGCATAAGCACGGCTTCCTCGCGCGTAATGTGTGCGTCGGGTAAAAAGGTGTTGTCGCCGTACCCGTTTACAAGGTTATTTTCGTAAGCCCAGGACACCGCGGCAAAATACCACCCTCGCGGCAAGGTGTCGGAAAAGGGTGCGCCGCCGTTTTGCGCGGGCGTGCCCGCCATACGGTAAAGCACGGTGCAAAGCTCGGCACGGGTTACACAATCGTACGGGGAAAATATATCGGCGGAAGTTCCCGTCATAAGCCCTTTGTCGTAAACAAACGATATGTATTCGAGATAGGGGTCGTCGTTTTTAACATCGGCAAAGGGAGAAGAACCCGGCACCGCCGCGTCGCTCCATTTTGCGTAAAGAGTTATGTTGGCGCTCGCCTTTTGCGAAAAATCGAATTTTTGAGTCAGGGTTATGTCTGTATACCAACCGTCAAACTCGCACCCGTCCTTAACGGGGGTTGCGGGGCGTGTCCAGCACTGCCCCGAAGAAACGGTAACGGAGGATATTTCACTGCCACCGTTTGCAACAAAGCTAAGCGTATACTGCTTTTTGCCGCCCGAGCCGCCCGAACTCCATTTGGAGGAGCTTTCGTCGGTGGTGTAGTCGGTGGTGTAATAAACGCAAATATCCGCCGCGGAAGAGAGCGTGTAGTCCTTAATGCCCACATTCGGCGATTTGCCGTTTACGGTGTACAGCCAGCCGCTGTTCGGTCCGTCGTCGCGCTGTGACAGTGTGGTGCCGTTCTTGGTTATTGAAGTAATATATCCGTTGTTTATCCCAACGGCCGTTAAACCGCCGTCGGCAAAGGCCTTCTTTATAAATGCGGCAACGCTCGATCCGCTTGCAAGCGTTACGGTTGTCGAAAGCCATTTTTCGTTGTTTTTGGCTGTAACCTCGACTTGTGCGGTTATGTTTTTCTTGGAAGAGGTGTCCGTGGAAGGTGTGGAGGAAGAGTCCTCATTGTTATCGGTCGGCGCGGTTGCCGTAAACGGCGCGGCTGTAAGCGGTTTTGCGGGGGATATGCTTCCGCTTTCGTCAAAAGTGTATATGTTAAACGCGGTGCAGCTTGCCGCTTTTTCGCACACGATAAGTGCACGAAAGCCCTGCTCGGTTGCCAGTGCGCGCGCACTTTCGGCATAAGCTCCCGTTGCGTACGGTGTGGTGAAGCCGTCGTTTGTATCGTTTGCGTAAAGCATAAGTGCGTCTGCAAGACTTGTACCGTTTTTAATAAAACGCTCGTCCGTTATCGGGCTTATACCCGCCGCGGCAAGACCTATAATCACAAAAGCGTCGGTGTTCGGATTGCCGAACGAGCCGTTTTCTCCCTGTGCCGCGCTTAAGCCCGCAACCGCCTTGTCCGTAAATTGCTTGGCTTGTGCGTCCGTATCGTAATAAACGGAAAGTGCGGCAACGGCAGTGGCGGTGGTGTCGTAATCGTAGTATTTTTCGCCGCCGTATTCGTAAAAGAAAAGTCCGTTTTCGTCTTGTGCGGAATAAAGCGTGTTTAAAAGAGAGCTGAGGCAATCGTCGGTCAGTTTAAGACTTCCGCACTGCGTTGCAATAAGCACCCACGGCGCGGTATAAACACTGTCGCCAAGCTGCATTGCGGCAAGCTTTTCGGTATTGCTGTAGGACGTTTGATCGTATGCGGTAATTTGCGACGCGTCCTTTCCGAGTGCACGGAAAATTATTTC
>CAZIQC010000012.1:0-15422 GCA_964541335.1 uncultured Oscillospiraceae bacterium | reverse complement strand
TCAAGTGCAAGTCCGTTTCCGTTTCCGCGAACAATACCGCGAATTATCAGGTAATTGATTTCTTTTTCCGCCCAGTGTCCCTTTGTTTCCGAGTATATATTGCTCTCTTCATTTCCCGAAGTCGGGGATGAGGTCGTCACTACCACGCCGCCCGTTTTTTTCGCCGAGCCGCCGCCACCGCCGCCCGAACCTTTGTCCGTTATGTTCGAGCTGTCGGGCGTATTTGTATTTATGTCAGTCGAGCCGTAAATGAGTACGGTGTACGTTCTTGACACGCTTTGTCCGTTTAACGTCGCAGTGGCGGTAATTTTTGCGTATTCATCATATTGCGGAAGGGTGGTTTCCATATTCATACCGTTGTCGCCGTCCGTAAAACGCACGTAGCTTTTATCGCACGAATATGAAATCGCACTGCCGTAAATTCCCGTTTTCGGCATTTTGAACGTGCCGTTCATATTTTCCGGGATTACCACTGCGTCAATATCCGCCGCAAGTTTATTTCCCGTGTCGGGCGTGAAATACGCACATACCTCGTTAAAGCCTGTTTGTACTCTTTCGTTTGCGCTCACAACAATTTGTATATAACGCACCTTATTCGTTTCAAAGGCAATTCGGCTTTGCAAGGCAACGGTTTCCGCAGAGTAAATCTCCTTTAGGTCGTTTTTCGTTTTTCCGACAAAAACGCTCAGTTTTTTTATATCTGCGGGCACGGCGTTTTCGAGCAGTATGTCCGATATGTATTTTTCCGCGCCGAGATCGACTAAAATTTCATAAGAATCGGCTTTTGTCAAGAAAGCGGTTTCAAGTGCTCCGTCCTTGATGTTTCCGATTACATTCGTGCCGCTTGCGGCGGCATTTACGGTTACGTTTCCGTCCGCAACCATATTTCCGTATATATACTCAAAGCCGACGGTTTTCTCATCGTTACCCAAGCTTATGCAAGCATATATTTCGTTTTTTCCGGTTTTGAGGAGCTTGCCCGTCGTTAAATCGACGGCGGCATTATCCGCCCGGTAAGAAATTTTTGCGCCGTAAACGCAGTCAAACAAATTCAAGTCGTTTTTCACGGCGTACCGATTTTCCTCGGAAAGCTTGAACCAGTCGAACTGCTCGGCAATTGAAGACAGGAGCTTGTCGGTAGGAGCAAAAACGTCAACCGATGTTATTTCGAGCGTGTCGGTAATTTCAAGCCCTTCAAAAGCTTGAAAACCGTCCGTTTGAATATCGTTGGCAAACATTCTGTAGCCCGTTTGATCGTCAACATAAATGCTTATCGCACCCGCCCGAACCTCCGCCTTTATTTTCGGCTCTTCGGACGTATATGTTTTTTTAAAGGTTTCCGTCGGGGTTGAAAGCGTTATCTCTCCGTTTTTGAATACCATATTCGGCATTGATGTGTTTTTAAACGTTAAAGTACCTTCGCCGTGCAAGGAAAACTCAAGCACCGCGTCGTTTCCGATTGAAAACCCGTTTTCTTTTTCAAACGGTACGCAGTTCTCTTCCGCTGTGCACCCTTAATCTCGGAGTGTGCTTTCGACACGTTAAAGTTCATATTAACCTTATTGTTCGTGCCCGAGGTTATACGCACAACCTCAAGCACCTTTGTTTTATTGAGCGAATCCTTTTCGATAACAAGCTTGTCGCCCTCGGCTGTGGCTTTGTCGTAATTGTTTGAGTCCAAGAGCCAGCCGTTTTCACCCTTTTCGGTTGAGGTTGCCAGCGACGTTCCCTCTTCAATGCTTTCGAAATCTTCGAAAAGAAGCACATTTCCGTAAGCGGGAACGAAAACGTCGAAGCTTTTGGTCGTGTTTATACCCGCGCCGCCGAGAGTAGCTGTTAAGGTAACGGACTTGCCATGCTCGCCGCGTGTAACGGTGCCGTCTTGTGCGTTTATACATTCGTCCGAAGAGGTCCAGGAAACGTTGACGGTCTTGTCGTCGCACTCAAAGGACGAAATAAGATTTAAGTCGCCCGTTACGCACGCTTGCTTTTGCCCGTTTGAAAGCATATCAAAGGTGAGCTTTTCCGCAATCTCCTTGCCGAGGTCCGGAAAGTATATTACCTTGACACTTTTCAGCGAGGTGTCGTTCGTGTTGCCCGTTCTGCCGGTTGCCGCAAACGACACGTCGGAAATTTGGGTTTTAACGTCGCTACCGCTTACGGTTGCGGTTTTTGCGCCGTCGACATACACGTCGCAAACGGCGTTGTCAAGGTCGACAAGGCATACAAAGTCGTGATAATTCCCATCCGACACCACGGGAGCGTAGCTGTTTTTTTGGTATCTGTTGAAGAAATCCGCGTCGGATATTGATTTTATATGTAAGCCCGAATTGCCGTATTTGAGAGCCGCATTGAATACAAACGCGATTTTACCCTCGCTGTAGGTTTTGTCCAAGGATTTTGCAATGTGAATTTTGGTAAGGATTCTGTCTTTGTTTTCTTTAAATTTGTCGTCGCTTATATAATATGAAAATGGCGCATCTTTTCTGCCGCCGCTTGCCGGAATCGTTCTTTTCCATTCAACTGTGCCGTTTACGGCTACGCTGTTTGTTCCGTAGGTTGTACCGTCAAGCCCCGACCACACATCGTCCGTTTTGGTGGGTACGGTTTCGTAATCATGCGCAACAAGGTCAAGATATGTTTTATCGCCCGACGTTGTTTGCAGGTCGTCTCCGTCGTCCGAAAGGAGCTTCCACTGCGTATTGTCGAACGACGTTACATCGAGCACGGTTTCTCCGTGCGTGTTTGCCGCAAGAAATTCCTCCCAAGCGGTTGCCTGTGCCGACGCGGTGACACAATTTGCGCACATTGTCGACAGCATTGCAAACGACGTAACCAAGCTGAGTATTTTTTTCATAGGTATTTCCCCTTTCGCCCACATTGTCTTGTATAAATTATAACATCAAATTATTTCATTGTCCATTGTCAAAAAATGTGTTTTGTTTGTCATTATTCAAAATATATGCGGACTTGAAAGGCTTTTCCCGATTTTTCCGTTTAAAAAAAGGATTTGCGGAGCGGCTTTTTTCGAACATTGTGGGTTTTGTCAATTGAAACGACCTTTGATTTGTTGTATAATACATTCAAACAAAACAAAAGGATGTGTTGAGATGGAAAACGCTTTAACAAAAGTATGCAAAAGAATTATCGAATGCCCAGACAACAACCAAATGAACAACTGGCATTGGCAACAGGGCGTTGCCCTGGCGGGCTTGAGTGCGGCGTACAAAAAAACAGGCTGCGAAAAAATTCGCGATTATGTAAAAAACTGGACGGACGAGCGCCTGGCAATCAAGCGCCCCGGCTACAGCATAAACACAACCGCACCGCTTATCGCGGTTGTTGACTTGTGCCGCGACAATCCGAAAGAGGAGTACCTTAATATATGCAAGGATTTTGCGGCTTGGTGTCTTACACAGGCACCGCGCAGTGAACGCGGAGCTTACGAGCACTCGTGCGTTGATAACGTGTATGACAACCAAATATGGGCGGACACGCTTTTTATGGGGGCGATTTTTCTTGCAAAGTACAGCCTGTTCACCGGCGAGAAAATGTATATGAACGAGGCGGTGCGGCAATATCTTCTTCATTACAAATTTTTAAAGGCGGACGACAGCGCGCTGATTGTTCACGGGTATTCCGGCAACGAAAGGGAAAAGCGCGGCGCAATTTGGGGACGCGGCAACGGTTGGTTTGCGGTGGGCAGTCCGATAATGCTTTCTCTGCTTGATAAATCACACCCCGAATATGACGCTTTAAAGAAAAACTTTGTCGCTTTTGTAACAGACGCGGTTAAATTCCAAAACGAAGACGGAAGCTTCAACACCGTAATCACCGACAAAGGCTCTTACAGCGAGATGACGGCAACTGCCTCGTTCGCTTTTGCATTGAACGAGGGCGTTAAAAACGGCTGGCTTGACGAAAGCTTTGCTTCCAATGCGCAAAAAGCCCTTGACGCATTGCTTAAAAACATTGCCGAAGACGGCACGGTTTTTAATGCGTCGGGCGGAACAAGCGTTATGCCCCGCAACGAGGATTACAACAAGGTGGGCACGTGCTATTCGCCGTTTGCCCAGGGGCTTGCGATGCTTGCCTTAAGCAGCGGTCTTAACTGACCGTTGCCCGAAAGTCGGCACTGCACACACAATATAGGGTAAAAGACGCGCCCGCACAAGCAAGGCTTGCTTGTGCGGGCGCGTTTTAAATTAAATATTACCGCTTAATAAAGCTCCGAAAGAGTGTACACGTCAAGCTTTTTTGCCGTGCAACCTTTAACAGTGAGCGTGGCGTTCCCGTCTTTAATTTCTTTAAAGCAACGCGATATCGAGGCTTTTCCCCCGTCAATAAATATTTCGGCAACGGTAACGTCGACATACATTTTAATCTCAACGGCTTCTTTCGCTTTATAATCAAACTCAATATCATTGAAAATTATTTTGTCCGCGGTTACGGTAAGCTTAAAGCTTTCGTTCAGCTCGATTGCCGTATCGGTGTCGGCGTTTCTTTCAAGCACCGCGTCAAGCTCGAACATTCTTCCGCATTTTGCGCTGTTTTGAGAAACGGCGCATTTTTCGTTTCGCAGCTTTTCGAGAACGGGCGCGGGGCGCATAACAAGCTCGCAGTCGGGCGTTATATCGAGCGTTCTCGGCAAGGATACGCACCCCTCCCAGCCCTTGGCATCTTCAAAGCCGCTTATCCATCCGAGAATATAGGCGGCTTTATCTTCCCCGTAAAAGGACGCCGTGGCGTAAAATCCGCGCGAATAGCCCGTGACCTCGCCTTGCGTTAAATATCCGTACGACAAAGTGCCCTCCCTTTCACAGATGAATTTGCAGGAATCCGCGTCGAACGTGCCGACAAAATACTTGGGATTGTTCCACGGCGAATAAATAAGCACCCACTTATCTCGGATTTTTATAAAGTTTACAACCTCGCCCATATGGTCGGCAAACACGCCTCTGTATTCCCATTTTGTCCAAGTGTTGTCCGTTGCTTCGTAAATGGGTATCATATCGCCGCCGCCGACAACCGTGCATTTGGAAATAATCATAAAGGTTCTTCCGCTTTCGCTGAAGATTATGGGGTCGCTCCACGACATAAGAAACGTTGGACCGCCGTGGTTTTCCATAGTTATGGTAAGGCTTTTGTCGTCAAGTCTTTGCCACGTCAATAAATCGTCGCTTCCTCTTACGGGAACGTGCTCGCGATTTTTGGCGGGGTCGGCAAAGCACCTTGTATAATACATCAGCGGCTTGCCCGACGGGTCGATAACAATTGTGCCGTCGTTTAAATGATTTTCGCCGTTGGTCATTTCGGGCATTAAAGCAAAAGGCAGATTTTCCCACTTTAACATATCCTTTGAGCGCAAATGCCCGAAGGTGCCGCCGGGGTGGTTTTTATCGGCTTGAGAGTTTATGTCGTAAAAAAGGTGGTAGCTTCCCTTGTGAAAAATTCCGCCCCACACATCGATTAAAAGCTCCGCCGGGCTTACAAAATGATATTTCGGTCTTGATGTGTCAAGCGCGACGATTTCGCGCTTTTTTTCGATAAACTCCGTTGCGTCGAGGATTTTATCATCGACAATATTTTTGTATTTGTCATACTTTCCCATAATTTTATCCTCCGATATTTAAGATTTGTTTGTCATATACAGTTCCAAAACGCCGCCTTGCATAAGCTCCCTCACGGAAAACATTTTCTCCTCCAATTCTTTTCCGTTTAAAAAAGCCTTTTCGACGTAAATATTTTCTTCCGAATTGCTGTGCGCCAGCACGGTAAATTCTTTATCGCTTGATAAGCGTATGCGCACCTTGTCCGCCGCGGGCGACCCTATCAGCATTAAATCACGTCCCGCAACGGGGAAAAGACCGATTGCGTTCCACACATAGCACGATGTCAGCCCGCCGGAGTCGTTGTTTCCCGGCAAGCCGCCGCGACCTACGGTAAACATATATTTTAATCCCGCGCGCACCACCTCGCACACTCTGCTGTGTTTTTTTGCAAAGGTGTAGGCATAGGGCGTTTCCATATCCGGCTCGTTGTTAAAGCCCTCGAAGCTGTGCACCCCGTCCAAAAAGGCATTCTCCTCGGGTTTTGTTAATTGCGACACGGGCTTTCTCGTAAATCCGAAAAAGTCGTCGAGCAGGGTTAAAAACCTCTCCCGACCACCCGCAATTTCAATTCTTTTATCCATATTGTTTAAAAATCTGAAAGAATAGTTGCGATTATCGCCCTCGTAGTATTCGGATTTTTCGCTTAAAAGTCCCGTTTCACGGTCATATGCCGTCTCCCACGAACATACGTGTTTTTCAAATTCGCGCCGCATTTTTTCGTTTCCCGCAGCTTGGGCTACTCCGCACATAGCGTTGCACGCACCCGAAACGTCGAGAAGATGTGTAAATCTGTCAAGCTTGTTTATGTCAAAAACATCGCTGTTGTGCTTTAAATCCGTGTATGCGGCATTTAACACGCGCTCGGCGTTTATGTCCGCATTTCTGTAAAAAGCATCCGCAAGAGAATATTCGACCAACATTCTCGCCTGTGTCGGAATATCGTTATTTGCGGCGATGTTTACGTTAATCGGCGAACGACCCTTTTCTTCGATAATTTTAAGCAGGCTTTCGGCAATGTCGTCGCGCTCTTTTTTAAAAAGAGAAAATACAAGCGGAAGCTGTGTTTTGTACAAATCCCACATTGTGGAAAAGTCGGTGTATTCGCCCTCCCAATTGCAGGGCTTTATAAAGCTGTGGTACAGGTTGGAATAAAAAATTTCCTTAAGCTCCTCGCTTGCGGTTTCGATTTCGATTGCGGAAAGATATTCTTCCCAGGCGGCGGCGGTTCTTTTGGCGATTTCATCAAACGGCAAATCGTCGCAATTAAGCTTTTTCAGAGCGTCGTCAAACGATTTTCTCGACGCGGCAAGCTTCACCTCGCCGATGTTTTCCACATCGAACGCACAGCCGAACGTACCGTCCTCGCCGTTATGCCGAAAATACGCGTCGGTGCTTTTTTTGTAATTTTTCCACAGATAGATGTTTTTCGCATCGCGGCATTTCACCGCAAAATATATCGTTTCGCCGAAGGCTTGTATCGCCGATAACACGCAGTCGTTTTCGATGTGCATTTCCGCTTTGTCGATGTGCGCCGCACCCGCTCGCTCGTCGGCTTTCGGCGACAAGCCCGCCGCCGAAAAATCTATTTGAACAATCCCGCTTTTGTCAAACTCGTAGCGGTGGTATGCCGCCTTGTCCGAAACGGTAAGCCGCGCCTTTATTTTGCTTTCTTTCATAGTGCAGGCGTATACTCCCGGCGCGGCGTATTCGTCCGCTATGCTGTTCGCCGCCGTGCCAAGTCCGCCGTAAAGAGGCGTTACAAGCGCATAATTGTAAAATACGTTTATATACCCCGTGCCGCTTTGCTGAAAATGCGCAAAGCCTTGTAATTTCGCGTCGAATTTTTGCACCGGACCGCAAGTGTTTGACCGATGATTGCCGTACCCCGTCGGGTATCCGCCGGTATACGCCCCACAGGTGATATACCCAAACGGGTACGCCGCCCACGGGCTTGTGTTGCCGCACTGTGCCTTTAAAAATCGCCACGTTGCGGCAATACCTTTCGGCTCGGGCAAATTTATTTCACCGTTGCCCTGAAAAACATTTACATATTTCAATACACTCATTTTTTCTCCTCGCAAAGCTTAAAATATGGGGTTTTATCCCTGTTATTTTGGTGTTCGACGGCGTACCCGACCACCGAACAAAGCAAGCAAAGCCCACCGCCGGCAAAGGCGGGGTACATCTTGCTTTTATTTTAAAAATTCGACATCGTATCGCGCATTTTTTTCCGTTTCAAAGGTTGCAACGCCGTCTTGATAAAGGGTGGGAACGGCTTTTCCGTCCTTTGTTACGCGCGGCATCGTTTCGGAACAAATTTTGCACACGCTTCCCCTCGCGGAGAAAATCACCGCGTTTGCCACTTGCCCGTTCTTCCACACAAAATCAAGCTCAAAGCCGCCTCTTGCGCGCAAGCCCCGTACCGAGCCGCTTGCCCAGGCGCTGTCCGTCGGCAATGCGGGAAGAAGCTCTATCTCGCCGTTCACGCTTGAAATAAGCATTTCGGCAATGCCCGACGTGCCGCCGAAATTGCCGTCTATTTGAAACGGCGGGTGTGTGTCAAACATATTCGGGAGCGTGCACCCGCCCAAAAGTGCGTTTAAATGCTTCAGACATTCGTCGCCCATACCGAGGCGTGCGTAAAAGTTGACTATCCACGCCCTGCTCCAGCCCGTGTGACCGCCGCCGCTCTGCAAACGCCGTTTTAAAACAACCTTTGCCGCTTCGAAAAGCTCGGGCGTGTTTTTCGTAATTTCCGCACCGGGGAACAGTGCAAACAGGTGCGATATGTGTCTGTGCCCGGGGTCTGCCTCTTCAAAGTCGTCGCTCCATTCCATAATTTGCCCGTGCTTGCCGATTTTGATGGGGGCGATTTTCGCCGCACATTCGCGAAGTTTTCTTACAAAGGCTTCGTCCTTTCCGAGAATACTTGCCGCTTGCGCCGTAAAGTCGAAAAGTCCGCGAATAATTTCGTTATCCATTGTCGGTCCGTCGCAAACAGACAGCTTTCGCCCCGAGCGCGGGTCGACAAAGGCATTTTCGGGCGAATTTGACGGACACGTTACAAGACAGCCCGTATTCGGATTTTCAACAAGAAAATCCAAAAAGAATTCGCACGCGCCGCGCAATATATCGTAATTTTCTTCGAGCACGGCTTTATCGCCCGCAAACAAATATCTTTCCCAAATGTGATAACAGCACCCCGCACCCGCACACATAAACGTTCCCCACGACGGCATATAGCCCGGTGCGGTAAAGCCCCACGGGTTGGTTGCCGTGTGAGCACACCACCCCGCCGCGTTATACTGAATTTTCGCGGTACGGCGTCCGTGCACGGACAAAAAGCGAATAAAGCGCAAAAACGGCTCCGTTAATTCCGAAAGCCCGCACACCTCCGCCGGCCAGTAATTCATCTGAATGTTAATGTTTATGTGATAATCCGCCGACCATATCGTGCGATAGTCCTCCGTCCAAATGCCCTGCAAATTTGCCGGAAGCTTTGCACGGTATGACGACGATATGAGAAGATACCTGCCGAAATCAAAATACGTTAATATAAGGTCTGCGTCATAGCCGCCGTTTTTTACATCGGCAATTCTTTTGTCCGTCGGGATAGTGCGCCGTTTTTCGTTTGCATTGTCAAGCTTAAGCTCTGCTCTACCCATCATTTCCGAGATTACCGCGCCGCTTTCTTCCGCAAGCGCTTCGGGCGCAACAGATAGAAGCTTGCATATTTTTTCTTTCGCCGCGGCGGCGGGTATGTCGGGATTTTTAAGCGGGATTGTTGCCTCATCAAGGTTGCCGTCCGCCTTTAACATAGGCGGCACATAGGTTGTTTGCGTGTCGATGTAAATTACCGTTTCGGTCGCGCCGAAAACGTGCAAGCCATCCTTTGAAGAGGCAACCTCCCCGTTCGATTTTACCGAAATTACCGTTGCATATGCCGCACCCTTATCGAATTTGCCCTTTGCGGTTATTGTATTTTCGTCGTATGTAACGGTTGCCCCCTCGCGCGCAAAGGTAAGCCTAAAATCACACGGCACATCGTTTTGCATACAGCTTACCGTAACGTCGCGCACAAACGACGAAAACGTGCGGCGGCGACATTCGCCTCCGTCGGCACGGTATTTTACCTCAACCACGCCCGTGTTTAAATCAAGCGAGCGCGAATAATCGGTGATAACGGCGTTTTCTTTCCCGTAGTTGCAGTCTATATAAAGCTCGCCCGCAGTTTCGTACGAGCCGTATGCCCCGTCGCGGTTGGCCTTGCTTCCGCTTCCGCGGCAAATCATATATTGCCACGTGAGCTTGTCGCCCTCGGAATAATTTTTATCGAAAATCGCACGGCGCATTTCGCCGAGGTGCTTTGCACATTCGGGGTTGTCCGCCTCGGGGTCGTAGTAACCGCTCCACATTGTTTCCTCATTCAGTTGTATGGTTTCGCGCTCCGTTGCGCCGTACACCATAGCACCCAATCTGCCGTTGCCTATCGGCAGTGCCTCCACCCATTCGGCGGCGGGCTTGTCGTAAATCAGTTTCATATATATCCTCCCGTGTTAAAAAAGAAAATGCCGCGTTTTTGTATTTTTTCGCCAAAACAGGCACGGTTCAATTTTATACCGTGCCTGTTTCTTTGTCAATTGACAATTCTGTGTCTTTCATTGTCAATTTCAATACATATTTGATTTTGCCGTATCAAAGCATTCTCTCGCCGAAGCGATTGCAATAGGTGTATTCCTTTTTCTCGCTTTTAACCAATTCAAAGATACACCTTGCCGCCTCCTCGGGCGCAACATTCGGCTTGCAGTTTTCGTTTGTTACGCCGGCAAAGCCCATATCGGTTTGCATCCACCCGGGGAACACCGACAAAACCTTTATGTCGGTTTCTTTAAGCGTATTTGCAAGGAGGTTGCTTATTATATTAACGCCCGCCTTTGATATGCAATATGCATATTCGCCCGCGCGGGGGCTTGTTTCGGCGTTGTACGACGCGCAATCCGAGCTTAAGTTCACCAGGGCACGGTTTTTGTCCGTTCCTTTCATCAAAAGCGGCAGAAAGCGTTTTGCAACCCGAAGAGTTCCCATTGTGTTAATCTCAAATTCGGTGTAGCAAAGCTTCATATCCTCGTCAAAGTCGGGGGCGTTGATTTTGTTTCTCGCCACATCCAGCCAAACTCCCGCATTGTTGATAAGCACGTCAATCGCACCGCAGTCGTTTTCGACTTGTGCGCCGCATTGCTCCACCGCCTTTTCGTCGGTTACGTCGCATACAAGCACCTTAAGCGCGGCACACTCTCTTTCAAGCGCAAGCAGGGTGTCGGTCGGGTTTTTTTCGAGGGCGTACACCCCATACCCCTCCGACAGAAATTGCTTGCAAAGCGCCAGCCCCAAGCCCTTGCCCGTTCCGGTTATAACAGCAGTTTTAGTCACACTTAACCGCTCCTTTGATAAAGTTGTTCGTATGTGCTTCCATTTCGTAATTTCCGCGGTCAAATTCGTCCATTGCGTAAATATGATCTGTAACGCCCGTAAACTGCCACTTGCCCTGTGACAAAAGGTCGAGCGCACGCTTGCAAAGCGTTACTTCGTATTCAATGCGGCGCTCGTGGCAGTTGTACATTGTCATACCCTTCATACCCCAAAGCTTAAGGTCAAGCGTTCGCACGGTATCGTTGTGAAAGCCCGCTATGCCGAGCGTTCCGTGTGCGCGTACCATATTTCCCGCCAATGTCAAGCCCGACGGCGTGCCCGTAAATTCGACCACCGTTTTAAGTCCCGTGTTGAAAATATCCGTTTTGTGTCCGTCGCGCGTGAGGTCGGGCTTTTCCCAGTTGTTCCAATCAAGAACGTAATCGTGCGGAAGCTCCTGCGGAAGATACGTTTCCGTTGCGCCGTATTTCTTTGCGTTTTCGAGTGCGATTTCTCTTTCGTCAACCGCAATGATATTCGCATAGCCCATAGCCTTGAAAAGCGAAATCATTCCCAAGCCCATATATCCCGCGCCCACAACGGCAATGGTGTCGCCCACCTTTTGCGTATGCACACGCTCTGCCACGCTCATCATACAAGCCAGCGGCTCAACGATTGCGTCCTCGGTTTTTATATTTTCGGGCACAACAAACACCTTATGCGGCTCCATAACTATATATTCCTTATATCCGCCGCCGCCAAGACCCGTAATTCTGTCGCCTATTTTAAAGCTTTTAACGTTTTTTCCCTTGTCGGCAACAATTCCGATTGCTTCGTGACCGAACCTGTCGCCCTTTTTCGCAACCGACCACGGATACCACTCTGAATGGCACATCCCCGTGTAAAGAACCTTTACAAGAAGCTGATCGTCGTTTATCTTCGGAATTTCAACGTCGATAACGGTGCTTTTTTTCGGTCCTTCCATAATAATTTGTTTCATTTTTGCTCCGCCTTTCCTTTTTTGGATTTTACAGTTACATATTAACACCCGTTTACTGAAAAATAAATAGAAAATCCGTATAAAAAGATGGACAAATCGGTTATTTTGTGTTATTCTTTTCCCGAGGTGAGAATTATGCGCGTTATTTTTGCGGGCGAAAGCAGTAATATAAAAAGCTGTCCGCGTCACAGCCACCCCGCGGCGGAGCTTATCATAACCGTGGACGGCGAGGCGGAAATCGCCATAGGACGCGAAAAAAAAACCGTTTCGGGGGGCGATGTTATTTTTGTTCCGCCCGGGGTTTCACATTCGCATTTATCTCAAAACGGCTATTCGGATATGTTTATACATATTGCCGAGCCGGAAATGCCGCGAGAGGTTGCCGCGTTTTACTCCGACAAAACAGGGGCGGTTGTTCAGCTCGGGAAAATGCTTTGCACCGCCTTTATTCAGCATGAAAAAAATTATCACGCAATTTGCGACGCACTGCTGTGCGCGATTTACGAATATATAATAAAGCTTTCCGAAAGCAGCTCAAAATACGAATTTGTGGGGAAATTTAAAGATATTTTAACCGCCGGGCTGTCCGACCCCGAGCTTAAAATCAAAGACGAAACTCAAAAGCTCGGCGTAAGCTCGGATTATATGCGCCACTGCTTTAAGGAGGAAACGGGACTTACCCCGCTTGAATATTTAACGAAAATCAGAATAACGCAGGCAAAACGCCATCTGCGGCAAAACAGGTTTTATTCCGTTGGGGAGATTGCGTTTCTTTGCGGCTTTTCCGACAGCTACTATTTTTCGCGCGTTTTTAAAAAGCACACGGGCGTTTCGCCGCAAAAATACCGTTCGACGTAATTTTTTCAATTACATCGAACGGTATTTTTTTATTGCAAATATGTAAGGGTTTTTGCCGTTTGCGGCACAGTGCGGTGCGGCACGTTCGGGCATTTCCCCCTCTCCGTCAAGCCTACGGCTTGACACCTCCCCCTTAGGGGAGGCTTTGTGTTGGTGCGCCGCCACCCCTACCATATGCAAAAGGTGCTGTTTCTCAGCTTTGTCAGTGCTTCCGCGAAGAAGAAGTCGCCGTATATAATCGGAATATGCACACCTTTCATATCTCCGTCCGAGGGATAGTGCTCCGTGCCCTTTATAACCAGGCAATCCGTATCGGGGTTAAGGTCGCAAAATTTTTCGGCGGTGGTTTTAATAAGCTTTACTGCCGCGTCGAAATACCTCTTTGCGCGCGCTCCGTCATCACTTTCTGTTTCGCGCGATATGTCGATAAGTCCGCACGCGGTAATCACGCCCGCCGTGCTGTCGAAATATTCGTCGCACATAGGCGAAAGGAAATCTACCGGGCAGGCATAATCGTATCTTTCGATATTTTCGATAAAATAGTCGGCGCACCTTATTGCCGCGTCAAGATATCTTTTCTCCCGCGTGTAACGGTAAGAGAGCACCATTCCGTAAATTGCCCACGACAAGCCGCGCGTCCAGCAGGAGGCTTCGCCGTAGCCTTGCCCCGCATACGAACGAATTGCCTCCCCCGTTTGCGGGTTGTGCTCTATAATGTGATATATGCCGCCGTCGGCACGGATATGGTCGCGAAGCGTGGTGTCGGCGTGGTGCATTGCCATTTTTTTGAGGCGCTCGTCGCACACCTCTTCCGACGCACGATAAAGAAGCGGCAAATTCATCATACAATCGATAATCGTCCACCCGTAGGCGCGGTTGCCGTTCCACGCGCGGATATATCCCCCATCGGGATTATAGCGCGACGCCAGCACCGATGCCGCGTAAAGACTGCGCAAGCGCGACCCCTTGTCGCCCGTAAGTCTGTACGCCGCGCCGCTTGAAATATGCCACATAAAGCCCACATCGTGGTCGAGCGTGTCGTAATTTTCCCATGCGCCGTCCAGCAGCTTTTCCGCGTTTTGCGCGGTAAGCCTGTATTGCTCGTTTCCCGTTTCGGAATACATAAGCCACATCAAGCCGCCCCAAAATCCGTTTGTCCACCAGTTTACGTTTTTTTCCGACATATCGGTGTGCACGCCGTTTTCCGCGGAATACGGAAGCTTGTTTCTGCTTCTTATGCAAACCTTTGCCATTTTTTTGTCAACCTTTTGCCAAATGCTTTCAAAAAGCGCGGTATCTTGCGCATTAAGAGTGCACATTCAATCACATTCCTTTCGGTGCTTTGTTGTTTTTAAATATCAGCTTGCCGTCCTTAACATAGGCATATTCGCCCGCTTCGGTAAGGCAGATATGCTCCCCGTCCGTGAATTTTATCGTTTTCGGGGAAATGAATTTGTCGGTTCTGCCTATCGGGGCAAAGCCGTCCTTAACGGGCACTGCTATATAAAGCCTGTAATCGTTTATATCGTTAAGCTCTACGTGCAGAGTATCGTCTTTCCCGAGGATTACCGCCTTTTTCGAAAAATGCTCGTACACGGCAAAGGTGTCGCCCTCAAGCCCGTGTATGTCCGCGGGAGATATTTCCCCCACGACGCTGGTGTTGTCGCCGCTTAGGTTAAACACAGCCATAACGCCGCTTTTCCCGCATATATTTTGCAGCTTGAAAATTTTGCCGCTCGCGGTCGGGTCTTCCGTAAGGCAGTCCGCCGTGGGCATTGCGGGGCGGTCGCACCGAAGAATGCGCCCGTCGTCGGTAATAAGCGGCATTAACACCTCGCGGCGGCTTCGGTTCAATTCGTCGCTTACGTAAATCGGACCGCCGCTTATCGCCCGCAAAACACTGTTTTTTTCGGCTTGGGCGTCGTCCGTCCACCACATATCCCAGTCGCACAGGTAGAACTGCCCCTGCACCGCGCTGTTGTATGCGCATTGCATAATGTGCTTTCTGAACCAGGCGCTGTCCTCGGGCATAAAGTCGTCACTGCAACGCGAAATTGCGCTTACACTGCGGTTGTACATATCCTCGCTTGCCATACCCATACAGTTTATCATATTGTTGTCGAAAAACTGCCCCGCCGCCGCTTCTATCGCGTCGTGATAGTTTTTGGCAACCTCGCCCACGGGGGCAAGATTTTTGTAATACTTATCCGCCACACTTTGCCTGTCCACCTTGATAAAATCCGCGCCGCATTTTCTGAAATATTCGTTTGCCGCAGAGTAAAAGCGGTATGCCTTGTCGCGCTCCCAGCTCGGAACGTATCGCCCCGCGCAGGCTTTTATCAAATTGTCCTTTTGTTCCCCGAACAGCTCGCCCTCGGGGTCAATGCCCGACCAATAGCCGCTTGTGGGATACCATATTCCCACCTTTATGCCGTAGCCGTTCATCTTTTCTATACAGCCCTTCAGCCCGTCGGGGAAGCGCTTGGGGTCTGCCTTAAAGGAATACAGCTTCGAGGCGTGCATTATTGCCGTTCTTTCCTCGC
>CAZIQC010000011.1:0-15686 GCA_964541335.1 uncultured Oscillospiraceae bacterium | reverse complement strand
GGCGTGCATTGCCCCGAGCGACATAAGCTCTTTTTTCACGGTGTTTATCACGGGATGCTCGGCTGTGCTCACGGCTTCAAGCACATTGCCCATTCCGCTTATGATTTGCGCGGTATCTCTGTTTTGCAAGCCTTGAATAAGGCGGTCGGTGTCGGGGTGCGCAAGGCTTTCGCAGGCGTCGATTTTTTCGTAAACCGCTTTTGTGCTTAAAGAAAAGGCGGGCTTTACCAAAACAATGCTCATTTTGGGAAGCCGCGGCAGCGGGGAGAGCTTTTCGCCTATCCCCTCGGCAAGGCGCGTGCCGCCCAAAATGCAATACGGCACATCGGCACCGAGCCGCACGCCGATTGAACACAGCTCCCTTAACGACAGGCGCGCGTTGAAAAGGCGGTTAAGCCCCTTGAGCGCGGCGGAGGCGTTGCTGCTGCCGCCCGCAAGACCCGCACCAACGGGTATGCGCTTGGATATATCTATCGCCGCGCCGCCCGTAATTCCGGTATATTTAAAAAATTCCTCGGCGGCACGATAGGCAATGTTTTTCGAATCTATCGGCAAATACGGCAAATTGGAGGACAGCTCTATTCCGCTTTTTATTTTCTTAACGGTGACAATATCGAACACGGAAACGCTTTGCATAACCATTTTAACGTCGTGGTAGCCGTCCTCGCGCTTGCCGCACACATCGAGCGACAAATTTATTTTGGCAAATGCCTTTGTTGAAATTTTCTGTGCGTTTTGCATTGAAAAAACCTCGCATAAAAATCATTAAATCAATTATAATTCAAATAATAAAAAAAAGCAATAAAATTTTGGGGAGAGTGTAATTTATGCTTAATACAGGCTGTCATCTTTCGGCATCGAAGGGGTTTGCGCATATGGCAAAAGAGGCATTGGGGATAAACGCAAACACCTTTCAGTTTTTCACGCGAAATCCGCGCGGCTTTGCCTGCAAGGAAATATCCCCCGCGGACGCGGAGGAATACAAAAGCATTGCCGCGCAAAACGGCTTTTGCAAAATTTTGGCACACGCGCCGTATACGCTGAACCCCGCCTCGGCGGATGAGGGGGTGCGCGCCCTTGCGAAAAGAATTATGCAAGACGATATGAAAAGAATGGAGCTTGTGCCGGGGAATTTATACAATTTTCACCCGGGAAGCCACGTGGGACAGGGCGAGCAAAAGGGCATACAACTTATAATCGACCTTTTAAACGAGGTTTTAACCGAGGAGCAAACCACCGTGGTGCTGCTTGAAACAATGGCGGGCAAGGGCACGGAAATAGGTCGCAGCTTTGAACAGCTTCGCGCCGTGATAGACGGGGTGCACCTTTCAAGCAAGGTGGGCGTGTGCCTTGATACCTGCCACGTGTATGACGCGGGCTACGATATTGTAAACAGCCTCGACGCCGTGCTCGACGAGTTTGACGCGATTATAGGGCTTGACAGGCTTTGCGCACTGCATTTAAACGATTCAAAAAATCCGATGGGCAGTCATAAAGACCGCCACGAAAAAATCGGGCAGGGGTATATCGGCGCGGCGACCTTTGAAAAAATCGTGTGCCACCCGCGCCTTAAGGGCTTGCCGATGCTTTTGGAAACGCCCAACGACATTGACGGCTACGCCGCCGAGGTTGCGCTTCTGCGTAAAATGTACGCCGAGCATACCGCATAAAAAATATGCGCAAATCCCAAAAAAAACATTTTATTTTTGTGCGATGTATGTTAAAATGAAACAAAACATCAAAAAACCTTTGTCGGAGAGGAGCTTATCGGCGAAATATGCAAAAGAATATCAGGAATTTTTGTATCATAGCACATATAGATCACGGCAAATCCACCCTTGCGGACAGATTGCTCGAATACACGGGCTCTGTCGAAAGTCGCGAAATGCAGCAGCAGCTTTTGGACAATATGGAGCTTGAGCGCGAGCGCGGAATTACGATTAAGGCGCGCGCGGTGCGGCTCAATTATCGTGCAGAGGACGGCGAGGAATATATTTTAAACCTTATCGACACCCCGGGGCACGTGGATTTTAACTACGAGGTGTCGCGCTCGCTTGCCGCCTGCGAGGGGGCACTGCTTGTTGTGGACGCATCTCAGGGGATAGAGGCGCAAACCCTTGCCAACACGTACCTTGCAATAGAGCATAATCTCGAAATATTGCCCGTTATAAACAAAATCGACCTGCCGAGCGCACGCCCCGACGAGATAGCAAAGGAAATAGAGGATGTAATCGGTATTCCGGCGGCGGACGCGCCGCGCATAAGCGCAAAGCAGGGCATAAACATAGAGACCTTGCCCGAGTATATAATAAAAAACATTCCCGCACCGACGGGAGATAGCACCTGTCCGCCGCGGGCGCTCATATTCGATTCTTATTACGATTCGTACAAGGGCGTAATAGTTTACGTGCGAATGATGGAGGGCACAATAAAGCCGGGAATGCGTATTCGCTTTATGGCAACGGGCGGCGAATTTGAAGTTGTGGAAACGGGCTATCTGAGCGCAAAAAGCACCGTTTGCGCAAGCGAGCTGACCGCCGGCGATGTCGGCTATATTGCCGCCTCCATCAAAACGGTGCGCGACACGCAGGTGGGCGACACCGTAACCGACGCGCAAAATCCCGCCGCCGAGCCGTTGGCGGGCTACCGCGCCGTAAATCCGATGGTTTATTGCGGTATCTACCCGGCGGACGGGGCAAGATACGGCGACTTGCGCGACGCCCTCGAAAAGCTTCAGTTAAACGACGCGGCACTTTCCTTTGAGGCGGAAACGAGCGCGGCGCTGGGCTTCGGCTTCCGGTGCGGCTTTTTGGGGCTTTTGCATATGGAAATAATACAAGAGCGGCTTGAGCGCGAATTTAATCTCGACTTGGTGACAACCGCGCCGAGCGTTGTGTACCGCGTGCACAAAACCTCGGGCGAAACGATTGACGTGTCGAACCCGACAAACCTTCCGCCGTTATCCGAGGTGGAATATATGGAAGAGCCGTTCGTATCGGCGAATATTTTCGTTCCGGGAGAATTTGTGGGCGCGATTATGGAGCTGTGCCAGGACAGACGCGGAATTTACAAGGGAATGACCTATATCGACGCCGACCGCACAAATTTGCACTACGACCTGCCGCTCAATGAAATAATTTACGACTTTTTCGACGCGATAAAAAGCCGCAGTCGCGGGTATGCGTCGTTCGATTACGAGCTGTCCGAATATGTAAAGAGCGACCTCGTAAAGCTTGATTTGCTTTTAAACGGCGAAGCGGTGGACGCGCTGAGCTTTATCGTTCATTCGTCCAAAAGCTACGCCCGCGGGCGCAAAATCGCCGAAAAGCTGAAAGAAACCATTCCGCGCCAGTTGTTTGAGGTGCCCATTCAGGCGGCAATCGGCGGCAAGGTTATTGCGCGCGAAACGGTAAAGGCAATGCGCAAGGACGTTTTGGCAAAGTGCTACGGCGGCGATATTACCCGTAAGAAAAAGCTTTTGGAAAAGCAAAAGGAGGGTAAAAAGCGTATGCGCCGCGTGGGCAGCGTGGAGCTGCCGCAGGAAGCCTTTATGTCGGTTTTAAAGCTTGATTGACATGATATACATTCACATACCGTACTGTATAAAAAAATGCCTTTACTGCGACTTTTTTTCCGTGTGCGATTTAAGAAGCGTGCACGATTATATAAGCGCACTTATAAAAGAAATCGAGGACTGTCCGCTTTCGAAAACGCAAACGGTGTATATAGGCGGCGGCACTCCCACGGCAATAGGCACCGAGCTTTTAAGGCTTGTGCACGCCGTGAGAAGCAAGTTCGCCTTTTCGGAGAATTACGAATTTACCGTGGAAGCAAATCCCAAAACGGCGGACGCTTATTTGCTGAAAAAGCTGTATGACGCGGGTGTAAACCGCCTGAGTATCGGGGCGCAGTCGTTTGTTGACGCGGAGCTTCGCGCACTGGGACGGGCACATCTTGCCGCGGATATTTTCGAGGCGGTTTCTCTTGCGCGCGAGGCGGGCTTTCAAAACATAAGCCTTGACTTGATGACGGCAATTCCGCACCAAACCCCGGAAAGCCTTGATTATTCGCTCGATTGTATAGAAAAAATCGCCCCGCGGCACGTTTCGGCATATTCGCTGATAGTGGAGGAAAACACGCCCTTTTACACCGCAAAGCTCGACCTCCCGGACGAGGACACCGAGCGCGAGATGTATTGGCACACGAAGCGGCGGCTTGAAAAAATGGGACTTATGCAATACGAAATATCGAGCTTTGCGCAAAAGGGGTATAAAAGCGTGCACAACACGCGCTACTGGCAGGATTACGAGTATTACGGGCTTGGCGCGGGCGCACATTCGTATGCGAACGGAAAGCGGTGGAACAACCCGCCGAGCATAAAAAGCTACATAGCGGGCGAACGCGCGCAAAACGTTACGCTCATATCCGAAAAGGAGCGGCGGCTGGAGCTGTTTATGCTGGGCTTGCGCCAAACCGAGGGCATTGCCTACAACGGCGAATTTCCCGAACGGGTAGAGCCGCTTGTAAAAAACGGCTTGCTTGAAAAGCGGGGCGGGAATTTGCGCCTTACGGAACGCGGAACCGACCTTGCAAATCTTGTATTTACGGAGTTTTTGGATGATTAGTTGCAGAGATTGTGCCCTAAGGCTCATTGCCTTTAAGGACAGAACGGAAAAGGAAATAACGGATAAGCTCTTTCAAAAGGGCTACACCGCCGAGCAAATTGAGGCGGAAACGGAGTTTTTGAGGGCGTACGGCTATATTGACGATACTCGCTATGCAAAGCGATACGCGCACGACTGCGCCGCAATAAAAAAATGGGGCGCACAGCGCATTGCCGGGGAGCTTGTGCGCCGCGGCATTGACCGCACCGCGGCATTGGCCGCGGCGGAAGCGGCCGCAAGCGAAAACGACGGCGTTTTGCACGAGGAAATGAAAAAACGCTTTGCCGCCGCCGATTTTAAAAACCCCCGCGAGCGCGGGAAAATTTTCGCGTATTTTGCGCGGCGCGGCTTTTCCGCGGAAAAAATACGCGGTGCAATAAACGATATGTGCTCTTTTGAGGACATTTGCTTCGATGAAGACTTTGAAGAGGGGTATGACGGGTGGCAGTAAAAATAGGCTTTGTATCGCTCGGGTGCAACAAAAATCTGTGCGATACCGAAAATATGATGGGCGTGCTTGCGGAAAACGGGTTTGAGCTTACCGCAAACAAGGAAGAAGCGCAGGTAATTGTCGTAAATACGTGCGGATTTATCGACAGCGCAAAGGAGGAGTCGATAAACACAATTCTCGAAATGGCACGGCTGAAAGACAAAAATTGCCGCCTGCTTGTTGCGTGCGGCTGCTTGGTGCAAAGGTATTACCGCGAAATGAAAACCGAGCTTCCCGAGGTGGATGTGCTCGTCGGCACAACGGCAATCGAAAAAATCGCCGAAGCGATAAAGACCGGGCTTGCGGGTGCGGCGAATACGTATATTGACGATATCGATAAAGCTCCGCAGTCTTTGCCGCGCATAGTGTCAACGCCGAGCTGTACGGCATATCTTAAAATTGCCGAGGGGTGCGACAATCGCTGCACATACTGCGCCATTCCTTACATACGCGGCAGATACAGAAGCCGCCCCGAGGAGGAGCTTGTTAAAGAGGCGAGCCGACTTGCCGAAAACGGCGCACGGGAGATAATCGTTGTGGCACAAGACACCACCCGCTACGGTATCGACCTTTACGGCGAAAAGCGCCTCGCGCACCTTATTTCCGAGCTTTGCAAAATCGATAAAATAAAATGGGTGCGCGTGCATTATTGCTATCCCGAAGAAATCGACGACGAGCTGATAAACACCTTTGCAAACGAGGAAAAGGTCGTAAAATATCTCGACATTCCCGTTCAGCACGGGTGCGACACCACGCTTCGGCGTATGGGTCGCAAAACAAATCGCGCGAGTATGGAGCGGCTTATAAAAAAGCTTCGCGAAAAAATCCCCGATATTACGCTTCGCACAAGCATTATAACGGGCTTCCCCGGAGAAACGGAGGAGGAATTTACACAGCTTTGCGACTTTTTGCGCACCGTGCACTTCGACCGCGTGGGCGTGTTTGCCTATTCCCGCGAGGAGGGAACGCCCGCCGCGAAAATGAAAAACCAAATCGACGACTGTGTAAAGGAAGCGCGGCGCGACGAGGTAATGCGCCTTGCGGCGGAAATTTCGCTTGAAAGAAACCGTGCCTTGATTGGGAAAACCGTAACCGTGCTGGCGGAGGATTTTGAGGACAATTTGTGGTGCGGTCGCTCGGGCGCGGAAAGCATTGAAACAGATCCCAAGATATATTTCGGGGCGCACAGGGAAATAAATTGCGGAGATTTTGTTCGCGTAACGATAAAAAATGCCGATACCTATGACTTGTACGGCGAAGAATACGGAGAGGATGATAACAATGAATTTACCCAATAGACTTACACTTGCCAGAATGGTTGCCGTGCCCGCGGTTATGGCGCTTATGCTGTGCGGGGCGAGCTATGCCGCAGCGGCGGTGTTTGTTTTGGCTTGCATAACCGATTTTTTGGACGGCTACCTTGCGAGAAAGTACAACCTTGTGTCATCGTTCGGAAAAATTATGGACCCGCTTGCGGATAAGCTTTTGACCTTCGGCGCGCTTTTGTGCCTCACGGTGGGCGGCTATGCAAGCATATGGGCAACGATGATAATAATTTCGCGCGAGTTTTTCGTTACCTGTATGCGTGTGGTTGCCGGGGCAAAGGGCAAGGTTATAGCCGCGTCAATGTGGGGGAAAATCAAAACCAACGTGCAGATGTTCGCACTTATATTCGCAATAGCGTTTTGCGAAAAATTCACCGCGGCGGCATACATTTTAATATGGCTTGCGGCACTGTTTACCGTTGCAAGCTGGGTGGCATACATTTACGAAAACGCCGACGTTTTCAAAGACTGATTTGCAAAGAGGGCTTTTTCAATGGAAAATTTAATGCGCATATGCGCAAATATAAGCGCACGTGCATTGGTGCAAAATATTAAGAACATACGGGCGCATATCCCGCCCGAAACGCTTGTTATGCCCGTTATCAAGGCGGATGCCTACGGACACGGGGCTGTGCGCACGGCGCGTATCCTGTCGCCTTATGCCGACAGGTTTGCCGTTGCCGTTACGTCCGAGGCAATAAAGCTTCGCGAAAACAACATCACACAGCCGATAATGCTTCTCGGGCACACCTTTGACACGGACTACGAAGCGGCAATACAAAATGATGTTATCCTAACCGTTTACGACAATGAGGAGGCGCGCCGCCTTTCGGAAACGGCGCAAAGGCTCGGGAAAACCGCCGTTGTGCATTTTGCCGTAGACACGGGAATGAACCGCATAGGCTATCCCTGCAATGAAGAGGGCGTGGCCAGTGCTGCGGCGGCGGCACGCCTGCCCTTTATCGAGGCGGAGGGAATTTTTACGCATTTTGCCACAGCCGACGAAGCCGATAAAACGTTTACCGAGCTTCAGGCGGACAGATTTTTGCGCTTTTGCGCCGAGCTGAAAAAATGCGGCACGGATATAAAAATAAAGCACGCGGCAAACAGTGCGGCAATTATGGAAAAAGGCGAGTATTGCTTTGATATGGTGCGCCCGGGAATAATTCTTTACGGGCTGTATCCCTCAAATGAGGTCAATCGCACCGCGTTTAAGCTTTCGCCGGTTATGGAGCTTGTGAGCCGCGTTGTCGGCGTGCACAATATTTATGCGGGAGACAGTGTAAGCTACGGGCGAACGTTTACCGCGCAAAAGGATATGCGCATAGCCACAATACACGCCGGCTATGCGGACGGCTACCCCCGCGCACTTTCAAACAGGGGCAGTGTGCTTATAAACGGGTGTCGCGCAAAAATCTTGGGCAGAGTGTGTATGGATCAGTTTATGGCGGATATAACCGATATTGACGGCGTGGCAACGGGCACGCCCGTAACGCTTATCGGCAAAAACGGCGCGGAGGAAATCACCGCGGAGGAAATAGCCGACCTTACAAATACGATAAGCTACGAAATTGTGTGCGGCATAGGCAAGCGCGTGCCGCGTGTTACCGTGGAGAGTGATGATCGTGAAAAATAAAACAGTTTTCGTGTGCGGCGAATGCGGCAACGAATATTCGAAATGGATGGGCAGGTGTCTTGCCTGCGGGGCGTGGAATTCCATAAGGGAGCAGTCTGTGCAAAAAACCTCGGCCGCAAGATTTAAAAAAAGCGCCGCACCCGTAAAAATAGCCGAAATATCGACCGAGGAGGGCGAGCGCGAAAAAACAGGCTCGAACGAGCTTGACCGCGTGCTTGGCGGGGGCGCGGTCAAGGGGTCGTTAATATTGTGCGGCGGCGAGCCGGGTATAGGCAAATCGACCCTGCTTTTACAGGTGGCGAAAAATATTTCCGCGGGGAAAAAGGTGCTTTATATCTCGGGGGAAGAGTCCGACAAGCAACTGAAGCTTCGCGCCGACAGGCTCGGCGCGCACGGCGATAATTTGTATGTGCTCAACGAAACGGAGCTTGACGCGATTATGCAAACCGTGCAAACGGAAAAGCCCGACTTTGTGATAGCCGATTCCGTGCAAACCTTTTATTCGGAGGCACTGCCCTCCGCGCCGGGCAGTGTTGCCCAGGTAAGAGAATGTACACTGCGCTTTATGGAGTCTGCCAAGGGCGACGCGATTACCTACTTTATCGTGGGGCACGTTACCAAGGAGGGCGCGATTGCGGGTCCGCGCGTGCTTGAGCATATGGTGGACTGCGTGCTTTATTTTGAGGGGGAACGACACCAAAGCTACCGCATCGTGCGCGCGGTGAAAAACCGCTTCGGTTCAACAAACGAAATAGGCGTGTTTGAAATGACGGACAAGGGGCTTATCGATGTGCCTAACCCGTCGCTTATGCTTTTGTCGGGCAGACCCATCGATGCACCCGGCTCGGCGATAGTGTGCTCCGTTGAGGGCACGCGCCCGATTTTGGCGGAAATACAGGCACTTGTTTCGACAACCGCTTTTTCAATGCCGCGGCGAATGGCTTCGGGGATAGATTATAACAGGGTAACTCTTTTGATGACGGTTCTCGAAAAACGCGCGGGGCTTTCCGTCGGCACAACGGACGCTTACGTAAACGTTACGGGCGGTATACGCCTTGTCGAAAACGCAACCGACCTTGCCGTTACAATGGCAATAGCCTCAAGCTTCAGAAACACCCCACTGCCGAAGGATATGGCGTTTTTCGGCGAGGTGGGCTTAACGGGCGAGGTGCGCACCGTTACGCAGGCGGCGCGCCGAATAAGCGAAATAAAAAAGATGGGCTTTGGGCGGTGTATGCTTCCGTTTGACAGCCTCGGTACAATAGATAAGTGCGACGGAATACAGCTTGTTGCGGTGCGCACACTGTCGGACGCACTCGAATACATAAGGGAGTGAGGGTGTGAAAAAAACGGTTCTTGTAACGGGCGGCGTACAGGGCATAGGCGCGGCCATATCGCGCGCGTTTTACCGTGCGGGATATAATGTGGCGATAAACTTTAATTCAAGCACAGCCGTCGCCGCCGAGCTTGAAAAAGAGCTTTGCGGCGCGGCGGTATATCGGGCGGACATATCCGACGAAGCGGCCGTAAAAAATATGATGACCGCCGCCGAGGCGCATTTCGGGCAGATAGATGTGCTTGTAAACAATGCGGGAATATGTATCCCCGCGCTTATAGACGAAATCTCGCTCGATGATTGGGAAAAAACCTTTGCCGTGAATGTGCGCGGCACGTTTTTGTGCACAAAGCACTGCATACCGTCTATGATACGCCGCAAGGCGGGCTGTATCGTAAACATATCGTCGATATGGGGAATAAGCGGTGCCGCCGCGGAAAGCTGCTACAGCGCCTCCAAAGGGGCAACGATTGCCTTTACAAAGGCGTGCGCAAAGGAATTGGGCCCGTCGGGCATTCGCGTAAACGCAATAGCCCCCGGCTTTATCGACACGAAAATGAACGCCGACATATCAGCGGAGGATCGCCGCGCCTTTTGCGAGCAAACGCCCCTTATGCGTATCGGCACGCCCGAGGAGGTTGCCGCGGCGGTGCTCTTTCTCGCGTCGGACGGGGCGGCGTTTGTCACAGGGCAGATTATAGGCTGTGACGGCGGCTGTATCCTCTGAAAAACAAAAAAGCCCCCTCTTGTCGGATGAATTTCATCCGACAAGAGGGGGCTTTTTTTACTCCTCGGCTTGAACCTGTGTTCGGTACTGCGTGGGCGAAAGCCCCGTTTCCCGCTTAAAATTTTGTATGAGAATGGCGCTGGAGTTATAGCCCGTTTGCTCGGCTATCGAGCGAAGCGGAAGCGAGGTTTCGCGAAGCAAAGCCTTTGCCTTGTCGATTTTTATTTTGCGGATAAAGTTAATAAGCTTTTCGCCCGTTTGCTCTCGGAAAAACGTGGATAAATACGCCTGATTCATATGAAAGCGGTCGGAAATCATACACAGGCTGAGGCTCGGGTTTTGATAATTTTGATAAATATATTCGATAATTTTTTCGATTTTGCCTTGGTTGGCGGTGCTTTTTGTGCCCGAAACACAGTCGCACACGGTGCGAAAAGCCTCACCCAAGACGGTCGCCGCCTCGTCATACGAAACGGGAACGCTTAACGCGTCGAACGGGCTTTTGCCGCTTCCGAAAACGTCGTCAAAGGTAAGTCCCAAATCCGCGAGAGTGTTTACAAGTGTGTTTTGAATTTGCATAATAAGGCTTTTTGCCATACTCACGGTAAAGTCGGGGCGGGCGAAATTTCGCTTCAAAATTTCGCCGAGTGCCGCCGATGCCTTTTCGCCGTTGCCCTGCTTTATAAAGCCGATAAGCTCCAGCTCCAGCGCAATGGGGTAATCGTAGGGACGAATGTTTTTAAAATCCTTAAAGCAAATTATGCCGCACCCGCGCAATATCGGCATACATTCGCGAATTTTGCGCGCTTCGGCAAAGGAGGGGGCAATGCCCTTTGTGCTTTCGTGAATGTTACCCACGGATATAAAGGTGTCTATTTCGAGCTGAGAATACATAATCTCGCGGAGCATTGCGAAAAACGCCGCAATTTCGGTGTCGGCATCGTGCATTTCGTCCGAAACGTTAAGCACGGCAACGTAGCTTCTCGCCTCGTAGCAAATCACGCGCACGGAGCCGGCCATACGGCACACGTCGCACGCAACGTTGTTGAGCACATAGCGGATTTCGTCGGAGGGAACGTCCTCCATATATTCGGGCACACCGAAAAGGTCGATAACGGCGCACACAAAGCGTCTGTGCGGAAAGGCGCGCTGTAATTCGTCCGAAAGGCTTTCCTCCGGAATAAGACTGTCCGGGAAAAGAAGCTTGTGCAGCTGTAGGTCGTCCGCCGAATGAAGTCGCCGGCGCACGTCGCTTTCAATACTGCGCCAGGGAAGCGAATTGTCGAGCAACTCATTGCCCGAAAGGTCCACATCGATAATTTTGGACATTTCCACAATGGGGCGCGCGCTTTTGCGCGCAAAATGCAAGCTCAGCAATAACCCCAAAGCAAAGCCGAAGGCTATAATCACATATGTTAAAATACGGAAATTGTTGGAATGTTTCATATAAACGGAGCACGGCGTTATAAACACATAGCAAAGCCCCGTTCCGTCCGATGCCGTGTGCGACACCATATAGCGCGTGCCGTCCGCCGATTTTACGATACGGTTTGCCGCGCTACCTTGTGCCTTGCCAAAGAGCGGTGCAAGGGAAGCGTCCCCGTCGGTATAAAGAACATTGCCCGCATTGTCCGCAATAAGGCTCAGGGAGGAATCGGGCAAAGCGGAAGAGGAGAACACGTCGCTCACAAGCGAACGGTTTAAGCAAATGCCTATTTTGTCGCTCCCGTTTGCCGCCTTGCTCGGCAAAATATTCATAAAATAAATAATCGAGCTTTCGCCGCCGCGCACAAACACGTCGGAATTTTCCCCCCCGAGGGCTTTTTCCCATTCGGCTTCGTCGCCCAAAAGCTTGCCGTTAAGTCGGTAAAACTCCCGCGGCGAAAGAATGCCGCCCGTGCTGGATAAAACGGTGTTCGAATTGCCGTAGTAAATAAATATCATTTCGGTGTAAGAGTCGAGCGATATGTATTTTTGAAGTGTTTTGTCAATCGTTGTGTACGCATATATGCTTTTTGCGGATTTGGGGTCGGCATAGTCGGCATAGCGGCGCACATCGGTATTGAGCGAAATGTTTACGGCGTTGCTCTTTATTCGGCGAATACGCTCGTCGATAACACTTTGCGAGCGGGTAAGCACCGTGTCGGCAACCTCGGTGGTTTTGTCCTTAACGAGCTTTTCGGCGCGCTTGTACCACACCACGTTGAGCATAAGCGGAATTGTCAATATAATAAGATTGTACAAAACAAAGTAGAAAAACACGCTTCTGTTTTTAAATGCCTTGCGCAAGAAATACGCCCCCGTTCTTTGTGAATTAAAGCCGCGCTTTAGGCTCATTATATCCCACGCGGATTGAAAAATCAAATATTTTTTATTTTTTTAGCCCTTTTCCAAAAAAGAATAAACAATCCAAAAAAAACGCTATATACAACGAGAAAAAAGTGTGTTATTTTATAATCGGCGCAGGGAAACGCCCCGTAAAGAGGCTTTGCGCCCGACAAAAAGAGAAAGGTTGTGCGTCTATGAAAAATGCGACTGCGGACGGCGCCGTTAAAATGCGGCGTTTCACCCCGAAAAAAGACCCGCAGGCGGCAAAGGGCGGCTTGATTGCCGAAGTGAAGCGTAATAAAATGGTATATCTTTTTATAATGATAGGCTTTTCTTATTACATAATTTTTCATTTTTTGCCGATGTTCGGTGTGATTATGGCTTTTCAAAACTTTTCCCCGGGAAAAGGCTTTTTCGGCAGTGAATGGGTGGGTTTTCAAAACTTTAAGGACTTTTTCCAAAGCGTGTTTTTCGTGCGCGTGCTGAAAAATACCGTACTGCTCAATTTCTATCAGCTTTTGTGGAGCTTCCCGATACCGATTTTGCTTGCGCTTTTGTTAAACGAAATTCGGTGCAACGCATTCAAGCGGGTGGTGCAAACGGTGTCGTATTTGCCGTATTTTATATCGATGGTTGTTGTGGCGGGTCTTGTTATCGACTTTACGAGCAAGGAAGGCCTGATAAATACCATTATAGCGTTTTTCGGCGGCACACGCTCCAGCCTTTTGATGGACCCGAAGATGTTTCGCACCATTTATATTGCCAGCGGCATTTGGCAAAATGCGGGCTGGGGCTCGATTTTGTACATAGCGGCACTTACGGGAATTAACCCCGACCTTTACGAGGCGGCGGATATTGACGGCGCGGGGCGTATAAGAAAGATAATTCACGTGTCGCTTCCGGGCATTATGCCCACCATCATAATAATGCTTATTTTGCAAATAGGCTCTATGATGAACGTAAGCTTTGAAAAAGTAATTTTGCTTTACAGCCCGTCCACCTACGAAACGTCGGACGTGATTTCTTCCTTTATATACAGAAAAGGTATTCAGGAAGCAAATTACAGCTACAGCACCGCGGTGGGACTGTTTAACTCGGTTATAAACTGCATATTGCTCGTTTCTACAAACGCAATAAGCCGCAAGCTTGGCGAAACAAGCCTGTGGTAAGCACAAAGAACGGGAGGAAAAAACAATGAAAATAAAACAAAGCGTCGGCGACAGGGCCTTTACCGTGTGCAATACGCTGTTTATGCTTTTTCTTATAGTGGTTACGCTGTACCCCTTTTGGTTTGTTGTGGCGGCGGCGTTCAGCCCGTCGGCACAGGTGGCGGAAAGCAAGGGACTTCTTCTTTGGCCCGAAAGCATTCAAACGGAGGCATTCCGTGCGGTGTTTGCCAACCCGAACATTACAACCGGCTACATAAACACGCTTTTCTATGTGTTGGCGGGAACGGGGCTTAACCTGGTTTTCACAATACTTCTCGCATACGGGCTTTCGCGCAGGCATTTGCGCGGCACGGGCATATTTATGAAGCTTGTCACCTTTACTATGTTTTTCCAGGGGGGAATGCTTCCGTCATACATACTGGTGCAAAAGCTCGGTCTTATAGGTACGGTGTGGGCGGTTATACTGCCCGGACTCATAAGCACCTATAACCTTATAATTTTGCGCACGTCGTTTCGCGCAATTCCCGAAAGCTTGGAGGAGGCCGCCAAGGTGGAGGGCGCGGGCGAGTTTACCATAATGACGAGAATTGTCATTCCGCTGAGTGTGCCCACAATAATGATTATGGTTTTGTACTACGGCGTGGGTCATTGGAACAGTTGGTTTAATGCGTCGCTTTATCTTACGGATCGCAGTATGTACCCGCTTCAGCTTGTGTTGCGCGAGATACTGGTTGTAAACACGCTCGACAGTATGTCGGTGGGTGCTTCCGCACAGGACAAGGTGTCTGCGGAGCAAACGATAAAATATGCGACAATTGTTGTTGCCACACTGCCGATACTGTGCATTTACCCGTTTTTGCAAAAATATTTTGTAAAGGGTATGATGATAGGCGCGATTAAAGAATGAAGAATTGAAAATTGAAAATTGAAAATTAAAATTAAAATAGAGAAAGAAGGAACAAACAATGAAGCTTAAAAAAGGCATTGCACTGCTGCTTGCCGCGCTTTTGTGCATAGGCACGTGCGGCTGTGCGAAAAAGTCTGCCGACAACGGCGACACTGCCAAGTTTACCTGGTTTGTGCCGATGTATAACGGCAACGTTATACAAAACGCGGGCGACCAGTACTGCTGGCAGGAAATTCAGAAAAGAACCGGCACCGAGATTGAGTTTATCCACCCGCCGGCGGGAAGCGAAAACGACACCTTTAACGTGCGCGTGGCATCGGGCGATTTGCCCGACATAATCACCTGGTCGTGGGTGAGCAACTTTGCCGGCGGGCCGACAAAGGCTATAAGCGACGGAATTATTATCGACATTTCCGACTATATGGACGACGCCCCCAACTACAGCGCAATACTCGACAGTATCCCCGGGGCGCGCAGTACCGCCACCCTTGACGACGGCGCAATCTACGGCTTTACACAGCCCACAACCGACGCCATCATAAGCGCGTCGGAGGGATTTGTTCTTCGCGAGGATTGGCTTAAAAAGGTTGGTATGGAAGCTCCCACCACCATCGACGAGTGGCACTCCGTGCTGACGGCATTTAAAACGCAAGACCCCAACGGCAACGGCAAGGCGGACGAGATACCCTTTATTTGCACCAAGGAGGCACAGCTCAGCGCGTTTGCCACGGCGTGGGGCGTGCGCAGCACATACCACCCCGACCCCGCACAGGGCGGAAAAATCGTTTACGGACCTATTACCCCCGCCTATAAAGAATTTTTGACCGAAATGGCAAAATGGTATAAGGAGGGGCTTATCGACGCGGAGTTCCCCGTAAATGCCCGCAAAAATATTGACGAAAAGGTAACAACAAGCGTTGCGGGTTCGTTTTACGGACTTATCGGCTCTCAGCTCGGAAGCTATAATATAGAAGGCTCGAACCAAAGCAAGGACTTCAGCCTTATGGGCGTGAACAACCCCGTTGCGGAAAACGGCGTTTCCTACAGCAACAACGACGCACTGCTTCAGCGCTCGGGCAACCAGTGCGTGTCCGTTTCGACAAA
>CAZIQC010000010.1:14410-15891 GCA_964541335.1 uncultured Oscillospiraceae bacterium | reverse complement strand
TTATTTTCCGACGCAGAACCTTTCGAATACACGGTCTATTATTTCGTCCTGTACGGTTTGTCCCGTAACCTCGCCGAGTGCGTCGATTGCTTCTTCGAGGTCGATGTAGAGCAGGTCGGCGGGCATGCCCGCGGTAACGGCTCTTCTCATGTTTTCAAGCAGATCCTGTGCTTTCAGAAGCGCGTTTTTCTGGCGGTCGTTGGAGATAAAAACATCATCCTTTGAAATCCCGCCGCGCATGAAGCGTTCGGTGATTTTTTTCTCCAGTTCGGCGATGCCCGAAACCCCGCCGTCCTTGGGTACGGCTGTTCTCACAAAGCATTCGGAGTCAAAACCGAGCTTTTCGGCGTAGTATTCATCGGAAAAATCCGCGGTCTTGTCGGTCTTGTTGAGCAGAACCATTACGGTTTTGCCGCTCAGACTTTTTGCTATGCGCATATCATCGTCCGAGAGCGGCACCGAAGCGTCAATAACGAACAGGCACAAATCCGCCTGCGCTATATTCTCCTTGGCGCGTTCTATGCCGATTTGTTCAACGGTGCCGGCACTTTCGCGGATTCCCGCGGTGTCGACCAGCCTGAGTACAGGCCCGCCTATGGAAACATATTCTTCGACGGTGTCGCGCGTTGTTCCCGGAATATCGGTCACGATAGCGCGTTCGGTGCGGCACAGTGCGTTCAGAACGGAGGATTTGCCCACGTTGGGACGCCCGGTGATAACCGTAAAGATACCGTCGCGCAGTATTTTACCTATAGCGAATCCGTCCGTCATTTTTCGGATATCGGAGCAGAGCGCGTCTATTCTGCCGCACATGAAGTCCTCGGTCAGCTCGTCAGCCTCTTCGGGGTAATCGGCAGCCGCGGACAGCTCCGAAGCAAATTCGAGAGCTTTTGTGCGTATTTCGCCGACTTTTTCGGAAAGCTTGCCCGAAAGCGTTCTTGCGGCGTTTGATTGTGCCTGTGCGCTCTTGGCGTGAATGACATCCATTACGGCTTCCGCACGGATAAGGTCGGTTTTCCCGTTGACAAAGGCTCGGCGCGTAAACTCTCCCGCATCGGCTTGACGGACTCCGATTTTAAAGAGTTCTTCCATTATGGATTCCGCGGCAAAAAAACCGCCGTGACAGCTTATCTCCGCCACGTCCTCGCCCGTGTAAGAGCGCGGAGCGCGCATAACCGATATAAGAGCCTCGTCTATTACAGAACCGTCGGCGCGGACGATATCCGCGAGATACAGCTTGTGGCTCTCACATTCGGAAGCGGGTTTTCCGCTTTTCGGACGCGCCAGACGCGCGAGAGCGTCAGCCGCATTTTCTCCGCTTATTCGTATTACGGAAATGCCGCCGACACCGATAGGTGTGGCAACGGCGGCAATGGTGTCAAACATTTTCATATTGTATCAGCCCTTTTTGATGTTGGAAATTATTTCGTTTACGACCTTTTCAAGCTCGGGGTCGCCTTGCATTTCTTCTCTGATTTTGT
>CAZIQC010000010.1:0-14400 GCA_964541335.1 uncultured Oscillospiraceae bacterium | reverse complement strand
GTGCATCGCTGTGGAATGGTCGCGACCTCCGAACTCCTCACCGATTTTCGGGAAGGAGGGGTCGTCGAGAATTTCGCGGCAGATGTACATCGCGATCTGGCGCGGTACGGCGATATCCTTGGAGCGTTTTTTCGACACGAGCGAGCCTTTTGCGAGGCGGAAGTATTTTTCAACTTCCTCGATAACCAGTTTGATGTTGATTATGCGCCCGGGCTGTGTGGTGAGAATGTCGCGAAGAGCTTCTTTTGCAAGCTCCATCGAAATTTCGTTCGTGCGTTTTATTCCCGCATAAAGCAGAATCCTTTTGACCGCACCCTCAAGGTCGCGGACGTTTGACGTAATGCTGTCGGCGATAAATTCGACGATTTCATCGTCAACGGCGAGGTATTCGCCCTGTATTTTGTTTTTAAGGATAGCCATACGCGTTTCATAGTCGGGCGGCTGAACGTCAGCTATAAGACCGCTGTTAAAGCGGGTACGCAGTCTTTCGGCGAGCTGCGGAATTTCGGAGGGCAGACGGTCGGAAGTCAGGACTATCTGCTTGTCCAATTCATAGAGCGCGTTAAAGGTGTGGAAAAACTCTTCCTGAGCCATCTCCTTGTTCGCGAAAAACTGAATATCGTCTATGAGAAGAAGATCGACGTTTCTGTATTTGTTGCGGAACGCCTGATTGGTCTTTTCGCGGATCGCTGTGACGAGTTCGTATGTAAACTTCTCACTTGTGGTATAAAGTATTTTTTTGTCGGGATAGTTCTCGGTATAGTAATTGCCTATAGCCTGCATCATATGCGTTTTTCCCAGACCGCTTCCGCCGTAAATGAAAAGAGGGTTATAAGTCTTTGCGGGTCTTTCGGCAACGGCAAGCGCGGCATAGTATGCCATGCGGTTGTTTTCGCCTTCGACAAAGCTGGAAAAAGTATATTTTGGATTAAGCGTGTTCTCGGTTTGGAGCGGGTCGCTCAGAACCTTTTCGTGTTTTTCCTCTTCAACGAATACTTCTATATCGAATTTGCGCGACGTAACGCTCTCAAGACAGCTTTCTATCAGGGAAAAGTATTTTGTCATTATCATGTTCTGATTCAGCCCCGATGAAACCTTGAGTATAATTTTATCCTCGTTCATCGCTTCAGCCTTTATTGATTTTATCCAGGAATTGTAGGAAACCTCCGATACCTCATCGGCAAGCTGCTTCAAAACCTTTCCCCAAATTGTTTGTAACTCTTCCAAATTAAAACTCCTCTCAAAATTTCTATCGGTAAAATACATTGTGATATATCGATGGTGCGAATGTTTAATATATTTTAAAGGAAGATATTTTTTTGACGTCTGAAAAAGACGGGCAAACCTTCCCGAAAAACAGATAAACGAAACCAAGATGTCCGCTGTTTTCAAGAACGAGCAAACGGTTCATACCGCGGGCACGAAGCCGCCGCGCCGATTAAAACGGACGCATATTCCGCGGTTGAGGACATCTTAATTCAATTATAACAAAGATTTTTGAATTTTTCAACACCCAAAAACCGCTAAAATGTGCGCCGAAATTTTTCTGTTTTTTCGAAAGCACAAAATATGGGGATTGTAATATCGTTATATTACAATATCTATTGTTTTAAGACGTTTTAGGACAAAATTTTCAAAATAAAAAAATTTTTTTGTTGATTTTTCGGGGTACTTATGGTATATTGATTTCAAGCTAAGCTTGAAATCAGCGATATAAATTCCTGACGGAATTTGCGATATGTGCCTTTTGGCACAAGAAAAAGGAATTTTAAATCGGAGCAACGCTCCTGCTTTGCTTGCAAGAAGCAGAGCTTGCGACAGATTGCAACCTACGCAGGGAGCGTTAGCTCCTCAGGGTTTCAGTGGGAGATTACAACTCCCACTGAAATTCTGAATTGGAACCCGCCGCCGATACGGCGGGGGACATCTGCGTTTAGGTTATATCGTATCGAAACCGAAGCGTATATCAATTCTGCGCTTAATTCACAGATAAAAATGGGGGGCGTTTACACTGAAAAAAATAATAAAATATATGATAGGCGCAATCTGCGCCGCCGCAATCACGCCGTTTACCGCGGCGCACGCATACAACGTGGGAGATATTGTCGGGCAAATTTTAAGCACCGATATTGTTACCTACATTAACGACACACCCGTTGTTTCTTACAATATTGCGGGGCGCACGGCAATTATCACACAGCAGCTTCAACCTTTCGGCTTTGAGGTTTCGTTTGATGACGCGTCTCTCACATTGTCGATAAAAAACGGCAGTCCGTCACCCGCCACGGCGACGGTGTATTTCCCGAGCTTCGATACCGTGGGAACGCCTGTCGGGAACGTGTATTATACCGATATTGTCACCGATTTTGACGGCGATGTGCTTGAAAGCTTTAATATCGGCGGACTGACGTGCGTTTATGCCGATGATTTCGCCGCAAAATGCGGCAGCTTTGTTTGGAACGAGGCCGACCGCACAGTGCGCATATGCAAAAACGGCTATCAAAGTGCCGCCATATCGTTTACGGAGTCCTCGCGCACGTTGACGGCGGCGGCAACCGCTGAAACGCTTGACGATGCGCTCGCGCGCTGGGGCAGTCCGCAAAAAAGCAATATCATTGCCGATGCCGACGGCGGCTATACCGCGGTTGAAGCCGCCGACTATATAAATATCGAAAAATACGATGCAAGCTTTAACCTTGTCAATTCCTACGCCATTGCTTACGAACTGCCCCTTTTCGGCGCGTTGTACTGCGGCGAGCAGTATAACTACATCGTTTTCGGGCAGGAAAATTTGCAGGAGGACAACTCGCGCGAGGTTTTGCGCCTTGTTATTTACGACAAAAGCTTTGTAAAAATAAGCGAGGTTTCCGTTTCCAACTGCAAAACCACCGTTCCGTTCGACGCTTCGGGCTGTGCAATAAGCGAAAACGACCGCTATATAATCATTCACACATCGCGCAGTCAATACGGGGACGAAAACGGTATCCGCCCGCAAACACAGCTTACCGTGATAGTCGACAAGCAAAGTTGGAGCGTTGTAAACCTTTTGGGCAAATATCAGCCCAACCATACAAGCCACGCACTTAACGAGCTTGCGATTTTCGACGATGACAAAATCCTGACCCTCGATTTGTCCGATACGGCTCCCGACCGCGGAGCGGTGCTTCGCGCACTTGATTTTGACGGAAACGTTCTCGGCACAAAAACGGTGTTTTCCGTGGGCGGCTCGGGTGGGGCAACCTGCACCGGCATTATGACGGGCGGCTTTCAAAAAACAAGCACAGGCTATCTTGCCACCGTCAGCGCGCTTTTACCGTCGCTTCCCATTGTTTACGGTAATTTGCACATTGAGGGCATTCCGTACGAAAATCGCGATGTTTACGCCGTATGGACGGAAAACGACACTTGGGCGCTTAAGCACACTCTCCTGGCGCAATACACCTACACCGGCAAAACCGCCGGCAAGGCACACCTCGTTCCGCTTGAAGACGGGCGGTTTGCAGCACTGTGGGCGGTGTATGACAATGGTGCGGAGGGCGTTTCGCAATACGGCGATACGGTCTGCTTTGCCGTTATCGACGAAAACGGAGATACGGACGGATTTGTTCGCGAAATTAAGGCACAGCTTCCCTCAAACGGCGGCGTTTGCGTGCGCGGTAACAAAATCGTGTGGTATGTAAATACCGATTACGCACGAAATTTCTTTTCCGTTGAAATACCGCCGCGCTCCGCCGAGGTATCGTCCGCACCCGACGCGGAAGAAAATAACTCATCGCAAAACACACCCTTGCAAGACATAACCGAGGAAAACACACCCGAAAAAACACAGGAGGTAGACGGAATATGAAAAAATTTATTGCGGCGGCAATTACGCTTGTTATGCTCTTTTCGGCATTCGGAGCATTTGCGGCGGATATTGCCGTAACGGTGAACGGCGAAGAGGTTGTTTTCGACGTACAGCCCGAATTTAACGATGAAAAGCTTTTATTGCCGCTTCGTTTTATTTTTGAAAAAATGGGCGCACGCGTAAGCTGGTACGACGAAACAAACACCGCTTTCGCCAATTTTGACGGCAGTGATATAATCACAATACAAGTAGACAATGAGCTGATGTTTGTAAACGGAACCGAATATACGCTGGATACCGCACCCGTTCTCAAAAACGACAGAATACTTGTTCCCGCGGCTGTAATAACGAACGCAACGGGCGCAACGGTTTTGTATGATGAGCAGAGCAATACCGTAACGATAGACACAACAAAAGAAAAATAACATTTTTCCTCTTTTGAAGCGTATACTGTTTCAAGGAGGGATGATTATGAACGAAAGGGTACAATATTTTCTCGGAGCCAATTCGGATAAAGGGTTTGTTTCATACTTTGAGCAGCTGCAGGAGCAATATGCCTCCTTGCAGCTGCTTATTTTAAAGGGCGGTCCCGGAAGCGGTAAATCCACACTTATGAAAAGGGTATGTGCATTTGCCGAAAAACAGGGGCATATAACGGAGTGCGTTCCGTGCGCGTCGGACGTTCAATCGCTGGACGCTTTCATAGATTTAACGGCAGGCTTTGCCGTTATGGACGGTACCGCGCCGCACACGGTCGACCCGCGGCTTCCCGGTGCGGCACAGCACATAATGAACACGGGCGATTGTTGGAGCTGTGCCTCTCTTCGAAAAAATGTTGACGCAATAGATCGGCTCTCAAAAAGAATAAACGCCGCGCACTCGTCGGCAACGGCGTTTATCAAAGGCGCGGGTGCGCTTTTAAGGGAAAATATGCGCACCGCACAGGCGAAGGCAAATTATAAAAAGCTTTACTCCTTGTCCGCCGAAATCTCTGCCGATTTTCCGTACGATAACGGTGGAAAGGAGTTTAAGCGCCTGCTTGATGCCGCCTCCGTCGGCGAGGTGATTTTTTTCGACAAAACCATAGCCCTTCTTGCGAAAAAAATAATTGCCGTTGATGACGAGTGGGGCTTTGCAACGGATTTCTTGATTAAAGAGCTTTTACGCACCGCCGCTTCGCACGGTATCGGTGCAATAAGTTTTCCGTCCGACATTTGTTCGGATTTTTACCGTCATTTATATATTCCCTCTGCCGGACTTTTTGTAACCTCGGCAAGCGGGGATAAATATTTTCCGAATGCGAAACGCATTTCCGACCTTTATTCCGTCTCGGAAGACGAGGACGCGCTCCTTTGCAGAAAGCGCACCGCCGACTCTCTCATTCATTGTGCCTGCGGCGAAATTGCACGGGCAAAGGCACTTCACGATGAATTGGAGACGTACTATGTGCGTGCAACCGATTTTTCAAAGACGGACGATTTGTATCGGGAAATTCTCAATAGGTTTTACGGGGCGTAATTTTTCAAACGGTGCTGTAAAAAAGTAAGCTTTTTTACAGCGCTCTTTAATTACAAAACACATGCTTTCCGATTGTGCACACAATTTCTCGCGTGCGTATCCATTTATTCGTTGCCGTTGCGGGGTTGTAGTAATAAATTGCACCGCCCGTTGGGTCCCAGCCGTTTAAGGCGTCGCGCGCGGCACGATGACTGCTTTCGTACATTTGCGCGTTTATTTGCCCGTCGTCAACCGCGGTAAACGCGCCCTTTTGATATACCACGCCCGATATACTGTTCGGGAACGACGGATGGTTGACACGGTTCAGCACCACCGCTCCAACGGCAACCTGCCCCTCGTACGGCTCGCCGCGCGCCTCCCCGTTGATAACGCGCGCCAGAAGCTCTATGTTTGCGTCGGTTTGCGCCGATATGCTTTTTTCGCCTACAATACCCATTGCATTAAGCGTTTTCTCTCCCGCAACACCGTCCGCCGTGAGATTGTTTTTCTTTTGAAAGCTTCGCACCGCACTTTCCGTTTGCCAACCGTACACTCCGTCGATTATACCGCTGTAATAACCCCATCTTTTAAGCTTTGTTTGAATTTTTTCAACCTCTTCCCCCTTTGACCCGTTTTTCGACACGGCGTTTGTGCTTACCGCCGTGCATATTGTCAAAAACAATATAAGCAAGCCCGTATATATGCGCTTTGTCATAAGCCTAACCTCCGACAATACAGATTATCTGTATTATTGACGGCTTATTGCATTTTATTCCCGATTTTTAATATATTTTCCGAATGTGCTACGAAAAAATATGTGCCGCGGCATTTATCGCCATACAAACCACAAGTCCGATTACGGTGGGAACGACGGCGCAAAGTATTGTATAACGAATACTGCCCGTTTCTTTTTTTACCGTGAGAAGCGTTGTCGAACAGGGCCAGTGCATAAGGCAAAACACCATCGTGCACAATGCGGTTGTGCGCGACCAGCCGTTCGACAAAAACAGGTGCTTCATTTCGGAAACGGTTATTTCGGCAATGCTCCCGCGTGAGGCATATGCCATAGCAACAATCGGCATAACCGTTTCATTTGCGGGGAAGCCCAAAACAAACGCGGCAAGAATTTCGCCGTCCAACCCGCAAAGCCTTGCAAACGGGTCGAGAAAGGCGCATATGTGCGCCAAAAGACTGCCGCCACCTATCACAAGATTTGACATAAGCCATATAATCATTCCCGCGGGAACGGCAACCGCCACAGCCCTTCCCAAAACGAACAGCGTTCTGTCGAAAACGGAGCGCACAAGCACGCGCATTATTTGCGGCTTGCGGTACGACGGCATTTCCAATATAAATTCGGATGGCTCACCGCGAAGCACCGTCAGCGAAAGAATGTGCGTAACAACAAACGTTGCCGCAATCGAAAAGCAAATAATGCCCGTTAAACACGCCGCCTGTGCCGCTTTCGAAAAAAGCGTTTCTCCCGTTACAAAAAACATACATATAAGCGAAATCAGCATAGGAAATCGCCCGTTACAGGGAACAAAGCTGTTTGTTAAAATCGCGAGCAATCTTTCCCGCGGAGAGTCTATAATGCGACACCCCACAATTCCCGCGGCATTACAGCCGAAGCCCATACACATTGTAAGGGCTTGCTTGCCGCAAGATTGGCAGCGGCGAAACGGCTTGTCGAGATTATATGCAATGCGCGGCAAATATCCCGAGTCCTCCAGCAGGGTAAACAGCGGAAAGAAAATTGCCATCGGCGGAAGCATAACCGAAACAACGGTACTCAGCACGCGCCATATACCGTTTAAAAGAAAATCAACCGCAATTGCGGGAAAGCTCAACACCGAAAACAGCCTTTCAAGCAAGCCCTCCGCATAAGAAAACGCCGCTTCAAGCCACTGCGACGGATAGTTTGCCGCGCATATCGTTAAATAAAACACTATCATAAGCAGGGCAAGCATTGCGGGATACCCCCACATTCTGCTTGTGAGAAAAGCGTCGACACGGCGATCGAATGTACTGTAGCCCCCGTTCTTGCGCGCGGTGCACTCGGCAAAAATTTCCTTTGCCTTTAAAAGCGTTGATGAGGCAATGCTTTCCGTCAGGCGTTCGCGCGTGATACCGCAATCGGTCAAAAGGCACAGTGCCTCGTCAACGGCAACCTTTACCGGCGGCACGGATAAAATATCGCAGCCGAGGTATGCGTTCAGCTCATCCTTAAGCGAGCCTTGCATATCAAGAAGCTGTATTGCCAGCCAACGCGCGTCAAGCAGCCTTTCGAATTTTTCGGGAATTGCACGCATTACGGATTTTATTGCGGCCTCAATCGGCGGCTCATAAAATATTTCCGTAGGTGTTTTTTCTTCACCTGTTGCCGCGGCAAGGGCTTCAAGCAGTGTACAAAGGCTTTTTTTCTTTCTGGCAACCGTTGTCACCACGCGCGTGCCGAGCATTTTTTCAAGTTTCGGCACATCGATAAAAATGCCTTTTTTCTCGGCTTCGTCAATCAAATTAAGACATACGACGGTGCTCTTCCCCGTTTCGAGAACCTGCAACACAAGATTTAAATTTCTTTCAAGACAGGTTGCGTCGCATACGACAACCACACAGTCGGTATTTCCGAAGCAAATAAAATTACGTGCGATTTCCTCCTCCTTGGACCGAGCGCGCAAGGAATATGTACCGGGGATATCCACAATCACATACCCGTTTGGGCGTGACCGCACATATCCCACGGCATTTGCAACCGTTTTTCCCGGCCAGTTCCCGGTATGCTGGTGCAGACCCGTCAGCCCGTTAAACACCGTGCTTTTGCCGACATTTGGATTGCCCGCCAACGCCACAATGCGATCCGTCTCTTTTTTGCGGCTTATCTTAAAACCGTTATCTACGGCGTTTATCCCCGTGGAGCTGTGCGTTAATCCCATAATTTACCTCCCGATATATGCTTTCCGCACAAAGGCGGCATAACCTTTTATTATACTATATTTTCAACCGTAATATTTTCGCTGTCGGTACGACGCAGTGCAACAACCGCGCCGCACACAAGATATGCTTTCGGATCTCCCATCGGACTGTAGCCCACACATTCCACCGTTGCGCCGCGACATAAGCCCATATCAAGCAATCGGCGGCGTACGCCGTCGGCACACAAAAGCGCGGTAACGGTTGCACGCTGTCCGCGTTTAAGTTGACTTAAGCGTGCGGGTGTCATTGTCATTACCTCCCTTTTCGTTTATCGAATTCGGAATAAATGTGCTGTAATATAATATTTCAAACAGTGCGATTATGTTACAATATGAGAAATTCCACATAAAAAATAAGCACGGCAACAGCCGTGCTTATTTTTTATGCAATACTTATTTTACAAGATTTTTAAGTCCCTGACCAACCTTGAACGCGGGAACCTTGGAAGCGGGAACCGAAATCTTAGCCTTTGTCTGGGGATTGAGACAAGTGCGAGCCGCTCTCTCTCTAACCTCAAAAGTACCAAAGCCTACGAGCTGAATCTTGTCACCCTTTACGAGTGTTTCCTCAACCGTTTCGATGAACGCACCCAAAGCCTTATCTGCGTCCTTCTTGGAAAGGCCCGCCTTTTCGGCAATAGCTGCTACAAGCTCTGTCTTATTCATTCTATTTTCCTCCTTTATGTAAAAATACTGTGATTTAATCACCTATCGCCTATATAATACCACATAAAAAACGCATATTCAAGTGTTTTCTTCAATATTCTTGATTTTTTTGATGAAATTTCCGATATATTTTTCCAAAGCCTCCTCTGCATTGATGTCGCACTGCGCCGAAATTGCGCACAGCTTAAACAATCTTTCCCCTATTTCTTCCTCCGTAGCGGCTTCGCACTCTTTAAGGTGCGGCGGCAAAGCTTTTGCCGTCGCGGCCTTTTTTGCGATTTTTTCGCCGCGCATAAGTGCCGGAAGTGCACGCGTAACACCCTCAAGCTCTTCCGAAAGGGTTGTCTGCTTTCTTTCCTCGCGCTTTATTTTGTCCCACACCTCGAGCACCTCGCGCGAGGTTTTCGCTCCGCCGCTTGCAAACACGTGCGGATGGCGCTCTATCATTTTTTTGCAGATACAATCCGTTACCGTATTTATATCAAAGGTGTGCTCTTCCTTGCCTATCTGCGCATGCATAACAATTTGCAAAAGCACATCTCCCAGCTCGTCGGCAAGCTTTAAAGGATCTCCCCCGTCTATGGCTTCCGCCGCTTCGTATGCCTCCTCTATAAGGTGCTTTCTCAGCGACGCGTGCGTTTGCTCTCTGTCCCACGGACAGCCGCCCGGTGCACGAAGCCTTTGTATAATATCGCATAATTCGTTAAAATCGTTTTTCATTGTTCAATCCGCCTTTATATCTTCTTTTGTTACCGCACGAAGCACCAGAGCAAGTGCCGCGTACAAAACGCCCGCCGCAGCCATTGCAAAAATCAATCCCGCACCCGGGGCGAATTTAAGGAGCACGCGCGCCGCACCGCACGCCGCCGCGCCCGCAAAAAGTATTTTTGCGAAATCGGCAAGCAAAAGCTTGCCGCCCGCCTCTTTTTGCAAAAGAACGCTGTTAAATACAAGCAGTGCGCAAAATGCCGCCGCAGTGGCAACGGGTGCGCCGATTATTCCCAAGCGCGGCACGCACAGCACATTAAGCACAACCTTTAAAGCCATACAGCACACGCCGCAGCCTATCGGCTTCCAAACCTTGCCCAGAGCCTGAAGCATTGCGGTTGTTGTTTGCACATACGGCATAATGAGAACAAGCACCCCGTAAAGCGCAAGCAACTCGCAGCCCGCAGTCGACTTGTAAATAAAGCGCATTATTTCTTTTGAGAAAAGCATCATTCCGAAGCCGCACGGCACCGAAACAAGCATTATAAGCTTAATTGCCCTGCTTATGTATATTCCCACGGTGCTTTTGCCCTTGTGCGAGGCAAGCATCGGAACCGCACCCGCGGTTACAGCCGTAATCACCGTGGCGGGAAGATTGTAAATCGTGCCCGCACGCGTCAAAAGCCCGAAGCTCTTGAGCCGCACAGCGGGTTCAAGCCCGATTTTTGCCAAAAGCGGCAAAACCGTAGCCGTGTCGCAAAAAAGCGCAACGGTATAGTAAAACGACCCCAACGCCACCGGTATGCAAAGGCAAACGAGTTTCCGAAAAGCACCGCGGTCAAATTTGCCCAAAACACCGCCCGCTTTTTTAAACCATACAAAAAGTATTGCCGCACATACCGCTTGCCCGATTCCTGCCCCGAGCAACGCCCCCGCCGCACCGTACTCAACACCCTTGCCCACAAATGCGGCACACAGCCCGAGTCCGAGCACCACCTTGACAAGGCTTTCCGCAATTTGCCCCACTGCCGACGGAAGCATATATTTAAAGCCTTGAAAATAGCCCCGCATCGCCCCCGAAATACCCAAAATCGCAATTGCGGGCAAAAGAGCGATAAGCCCACAACGAATGTTTTTTCCGCTGCCGCCCGACACGGCGCGCGCAATCGGAGAAGAAAGCGCGGCAAGCACCGCCGCACACACTGTGCACAGCACCTCTCCGCCGACAAGTGCCGTTTTGCAATAATCCGCGGCATTTTCGGGGGATTGTGCTATAATGCCCGAAAGCGCTATGGGAAGCGCGGTTACAAAAACAGCCAAAAACAGATTATACACGGAATATGCGCTTTGATACAGCGCAATTCCCTCCTCGTGCAGATACAGCGTGTCGAGCGGTATTTTAAAAACCGCACTCAAGCCCTTGCACAAAACCGACGCAACACCCAAAAGCATCGCGCCGGTAATAAAGCTTTGCCTTTTAATCACGGCAATCAGTCCTTTTTGTCATCGGTATCGTCGGAAAAAATGCTTTCCTCGGGCGCTGACTGTGTATCCCCCGTTTGCGTCGCCTTAAGCGACGGCTCAAGCAAAAGCTTTTTTTCCACATTGTTTGTCATAAAAAGCTGTGTAAACACGGTAATCGGTATATACAGGAAGAAAAGAAGCGCAAAGCCCAATAGCGGTTGCACGGACAAAATGTTAAACACCAGCCACGTAAAAAACGCCGACATCGCAAAGCACAGCACATTCCACGGAAGCTTTGCCATCGTAAGAATAAGCGAGTTGCGGTAAATATCCTTTATTCCGAGCTTAAAGGTTGCCATTATGCGATAGATGTACATATGCATAAGTGTGAACACAAACGAAATCATAAATATTATCGACAGAAAAACAAGCTTTAACATTCCCGTAAGCTGTGTCGAATAAAACAAAAAGCTCACAAACAAAAGCGATATTACAACCATATCGATAACAAATACGGCCGTGCCCTGCAAAAAATTACTCTTGAGCCTGTCCTTAAAGTCGCTCCACACCCACGAGTGCGTGTCGTTTACGTAGCAACGGAGCACATATGTCTGCGCCGCGGATGCCGCTCCCGTTCCGATAAACGCCGTTATAATTACGGTAAGCTGAATTGCTCCCATCATAATATATTGCGTAAAATCCAATCCGAGTATACTTTCAATCCACAAAAGCGCATAGCTCGTCATAAAAAATATAACGGCAAGAGCAGGCACGGAAGCCGCCAAATATATAAGATTAAGCGACAACAGCTTCCAAAATCTGCGAAAAAGCTCGTCAAAATAAAGCGCGGGGCCGGTTTTTTCCACATCCTCGCGGCTTACACCGGGGCCGGGCTTACTGTAGTTAAAAAATCCCATATTTATCCCACCTTAATTTATTTAATACATAATAACATAAAAGAGCGGTAAAAGCAAGTTAAATTAAATTCATATCCGCGTCGTAAATTGCGGCACGATGGCAGTCGAACTCGCCGCTGTTATATTCTGGTATATACTCGTTCATAGCCTTTATAACCACGTCGGGCTTAAGGTTTGCGCGGCTTCCCGCGGAAAGAATTGCCTCGATTGTATTTCCCTTCGGCACAAGCGACTTTATATCCGGGCGAATGTCCGTCGGCTTTATGCCGCTTTTTGTTTTCTTTTCCGTAACAACGGTTTCACGCTTCATAAATTCGTCCAAGCACGGCGGCATATGCTCGGGCGTTATAATATAAAGCGCATTGTCGGCTTTTTTCATATTGCTTTTCCCCTCGTGCGCGCTGAGTATGCGCACGCCCTCGGGAAGCACACGGTTAAGCGCGTGCATAATATCCTTTGCGGGCATTTCACGCTCAAGCGTTATTTCAAGAAGCTCGCAAGAGCTTGTACACCCGACCGACAGCGGAAGCGCAAAACCCAACAGCGGGTGCGGGTTAAACCCCGCCGAATATGCCACCGGAACGTCCGCACGGCGAAGCGCCCTGCCGAACATTCGCACAAAGTCAAGATGTGAAACATACCGCGCGTTTTCCGTTTTTTCATATCTGAGATAACATTCACTCAAAGCATACGCACCCCTTTTTCGCCTTGCACAGTGCCGCCGCACCGCAACCGCTGCATTTTTCGCGGCAGTTCGGCGTTGTGGCGGCAAGCTTTGCCTTTTCGTTTTCGCTTTTTAAGAACCGCTGTGTAACGCCGATGTCGATAAAGCTCCACGGCAAAATTTCATCATACGTGCGCTCACGCGTGTAAAAATTCATATTCACGCCGCAGTCCGCAAAGGCTTGCTTCCATAAATCATAGCGAAAACATTCGTTCCAGCCGTCCAGCTTACAGCCCAAGGCGTGCGCACGAAGCAGCACCTCGCACAGTCGTCTGTCACCGCGGGCGAAAATGCCCTCCAGTACGCTGATGTCGCTTTGATGGTAATTGTATCTTACGTGGCGGTTTTTTATCTCTCCTTTAAGGAATTGCTGTTTGTCGCAAAGAGAAGCCACGCTGTCCTGTGCCGCCCACTGAAACGGCGTAAACGGCTTGGGCACAAAGCTTGCCACGCTTATCGTCACCGTAACGCCGCGCCGCTTGTTGGTTTTTTCGCTTTTGTAAAAGCACTCGACCACTTTTTCCGAAAGGTCGGCAATGCCCTTTATATCGTCATAATTCTCGTACGGCAAGCCTATCATAAAATACAGCTTCACGGTATTGTAGCCGCCATCAAAGGCAAGCGTTGCGGAATTTATGAGGTCCTGCTCCTTAACGTTTTTGTTGATAACGTCGCGCAATCGCTGACTGCCCGCCTCGGGGGCAAACGTAAGCCCGCTTTTTCGCACCTTTTGCACACGTTGCATAAGCTCCAAGCTGAAATTGTCCACCCGAAGCGACGGAAGCGACAGGCTCACGCGCTTTTTTTCCGTAAGCTTTAACAGCTCGTCCGTAAGTGCGGGGAGCTGTGTGTAATCGCTTGTTGAAAGGCTCGAAAGCCCCAGCTCCTCATAGCCGGTTGCGTCGATAAGATTTTTTGCGTCACACACCAGGGTTGCGGGCTGTTTTTCGCGCACGGGGCGATAAATCATCCCCGCCTGACAAAATCTGCAACCGCGTATACACCCGCGAAAAACCTCAATATTCGCCCTGTCGTGAACAATGTCTGAAAATGGCACAATCACGCTTTGCGGATAACACACCTTGTCCAAATCGGAAATAATGCGTTTTTTTATTACGGGCTTTGCCTCGGGTCGGTTCGGCTTCATTTCTTTTATTGTGCCGTCGTCGTTATACGACACGTCGTAAAACGACGGAACGTATATCCCCTCTATTTTCGCAATGCGCTTAAGATACTCCACTCTGGGTGCGCCGCTCTCCTTCCATTCGAGAAATGCGTCCATCAGCTCGCCTATAACCTCTTCACCCTCGCCCATTGTGAAAAAGTCGAAAAAGTCCGCCAGGGGTTCGGGGTTGTAGGCACACGGTCCGCCGCCGTTTACAAAGGGGTCGCCTGCGCCGCGGTCGCACGCTTTCAGCGGAATATTCGCAAGCGACAGCATATTCAATATATTGGAATAGCACATTTCATATTGAAGAGTTATTCCCAAAAAGTCGAACTCTTTTACCGGCGTGTGTGTTTCGTTGGTAAAAAGCGGCACACCCTCGGCGCGCATTTGCTCCTCCATATCGAGCCACGGGGCATAGGTTCTCTCGCAATATG
>CAZIQC010000009.1:0-15987 GCA_964541335.1 uncultured Oscillospiraceae bacterium | reverse complement strand
CTTGTCAAGGTTTATAACCTTTGCATAGCAACCGCCCTCAAAGTTGAACACGCCGTTGTCGTCCCAACCGTGCTCGTCATCACCGATGAGCAAGCGCTTGGGGTCGGTTGAAAGCGTGGTCTTACCCGTGCCGGAAAGGCCGAAGAATATCGCCGTGTTCTTTCCGTCCATATCTGTGTTTGCCGAGCAGTGCATCGAAGCAATGCCGCGAAGCGGAAGGTAATAATTCATCATAGAGAACATACCCTTTTTCATTTCTCCGCCGTACCACGTATTTACAATAACCTGTTCGCGGCTTGTTATGTTGAACATAACCGCCGTTTCGGAATTAAGCCCAAGCTCCTTGTAGTTTTCAACCTTTGCTTTCGAAGCGTTGTAAACAACGAAATCGGGTTCGAAGCTCTCAAGCTCCGCCTCGGTGGGCTGGATAAACATATTTTTAACAAAATGTGCCTGCCAAGCAACCTCCATAATAAAGCGGATTGCCATTCTCGTGTCGGCATTTGTTCCGCAAAATGCGTCAACCACATACAGCTTTTTGTTCGAAAGCTCCTTCACCGCAAGCTCCTTAACGCTGTTCCACGCTTCAACCGTTGCGGGGTGGTTGTCGTTCTTGTATTCGTCGCTGGTCCACCAAACGGTGTCCTTTGAATTTTCATCCATAACGATAAATTTATCTTTGGGCGAACGTCCCGTGTAAACGCCTGTCATTACGTTAACCGCACCGAGTTCGCTTTCCCGACCTTTTTCAAAGCCCTCAAGCTCGATCTTTGTTTCTTCTTCAAAAAGAAGCTCGTAGGACGGATTGTGAACGATTTCTTTCACATTCGAAATACCGTACTTTGTCAAATCGATTTTTGCCATAAAATTACCCCTTTTCCTTTTTTGATAAAGGTCAAAAAGTGCGAATTATGCTTTTTATCGCCTTTATGAACATTTTATCCCTTATATCATAATTATAGTAAATTTATTGATAAATTGCAAGCCTTTTACAAAAAAATTAACAATTATTCGCTTCTTTTTTAAGAAATGCCCTGCAACACAAAACGGATATTATCCCACCTAAAATCCAGCCGATGGGCCAAGCGCACCAAATTCCGACGGAATTATGCATTATATCAGGCAACACTTTTGCCAAAACAACTCGAAGAAGCAAGTCCGTAAAAGTTGCCGCCATAAAATTTTTCATAAGTCCCGCCCCGCGCAAAATTCCGTCGGCGATAAGCTTTGCGGAAACCACGAAGTAAAACGGCGACACTATCCGCAAAAACAATGCCCCGGTTCTCATTGCTTCGCCGCCGAAGCTGTCGAGAAAAATATACATCAAAAATTCGGTACAAATCAAATATGCCAAAACAATCGGCACACACAGCGTCCATACCATTTTTATTCCGACTTTGAACCCCATACGCACGCGGTCGCCTCTGTGTGCGCCTATGTTTTGCGAAGTATAGCTTGAAATTCCGTTAGCAACGGTTGTAAGTGCGGTAATTACCATATTGTTGAGCTTGATTGCGGCGGAATATCCGGCAATTGTTTCCTCGCCGAAAGTATTTATTGTTCCCTGTATTATAATATTTCCCACCGAAATGAAGCTTTGCTGTAAAATACTCGGAACGGCTATAATCAAAATTTGCATAAATATCCGCCCCGAAAAAAGCTTAACGCGATTATTTGTTTTGTAGCCGCTCAACCTGCAAAATATAACGGTCACAGCCAAAACGCAGCTTATTCCCTGGCAAATAAACGTCGCCCACGCAACTCCCGCAACTCCCATTTTAAATGCCGCAACGAACAAAATATCCATCGCAATGTTCGAAACCGAGGAGCACGCAAGAAATATAAACGGCGTTCTCGAATCGCCCATTGCCGAGAAAAGTCCTGTGGCTATGTTGTAAAAAAACACAAACGGAAGCCCCAATATGTAAATATCCAAATACAGCTTGGAATCGGCGTATATATTCTTCGGCGTTTTTATAAGCAGCAGCAGTTTGTCTTGCAGCAAAAAGCCCGTACATACAAGCATTGCGCACAATATTGTGCCGAATATAAAGGTTGTGGAAACAGCCGTTTTTAATTTATCGTATTGCTTTGCACCGAAAAATCGAGCCGTAACCACCGAGCCTCCCACATTGCAACCGAAAGCGAACGCAATAAATATAAGCGTTATTTCATAGCTGTTACCGACTGCGGCAAGAGCATTGTTGTTGATAAATTTCCCCGCAACAAAGCTGTCCGCAATGTTGTAAAGCTGTTGAAAAACAATGCTTCCGAAAAGAGGCAGGCAAAACCTCCACAGCACCTTTTCGGGTTGTCCCGTTGTCAAGTCGCCTTTCATACCAAACTCTCCCTTTGTTTAAATTACGCACTAAAACATCTTCGCAAAAAACCTGCGAAGATGTTTTAATATTTAATCCTTATCGATTGTCGTTGCTTCCGTTTCGGAATTATCGGTTTCGCTTTCGCAAACAAATCCGTTTGTGAAAACGTTTTCAAATTCGTCCTTATCGAGCTTTTCATTTTGTATCAACGCATTTGCAACGGCGTCAAGCTTATCTTGGTTGTCGCGAAGAAGCTTTTCGCACTTTTCATAGCAGGAATCGATAATGCGTTTGATTTCTTCATCGATAACAGACGCAATGTTTTCACTGTAGTGTCTGCCCTGCGAAAGGTCACGTCCGAGGAACACCTCGTGTTCTCCGTTTGTAAAGGTAACATAGCCGAGCTTTTCGCTCATACCGTACTGCATAACCATTTTGCGGGCGGTTTCGGTTGCCTTGTCAAGGTCGCTCGACGCTCCCGTGTTTATTTCGTTAAACATTATGTTTTCCGCCGCGCGCCCCGCAAGCATCATCACAATGCTTTCAAGCATTTCATCCTTTGAAATATAGCTTTTGTCGCTGTCGGGAAGACTTAACGTAAAGCCGCCCGCTCTTCCGCGCGGTATTATCGACACTTGGTGAACGGTGTCCTGCGTCGGCAAAAGTCTTGCCGCAACCGCATGTCCCGCCTCGTGGTACGCGGTTTTTTTCTTATTGTCTTTGTTGTGCTCGCGGCTTGCCTTTTCCGGTCCCATCACAACCTTAAGCATAGCCTCGTCAATCTCGTCGGCGGTTATTGTTTTTTTGTTTCTGCGCGCCGAAAGTATTGCCGCCTCGTTCAACAAATTTTCAAGATCCGCTCCGGTAAATCCGTATGTTCCCTTGGCAACCGTTTCAAGCGATACGCTTTCGTCAATGGGCTTGTTTACGGAATGAACTTTGAGTATGGCTTCTCTTCCCTTTTGGTCGGGATAGCTCACAACCACCTGGCGGTCAAATCTGCCCGGGCGAAGAAGCGCGGGGTCTAAAATATCGGGGCGGTTTGTTGCGGCAATCATAATAATTCCCTCATTTGCCCCAAAGCCGTCCATTTCCACCAAAAGCTGGTTTAAGGTTTGCTCTCTTTCGTCATGCCCGCCGCCAAGTCCGGCGCCGCGCTGTCTTCCCACGGCGTCGATTTCATCTATGAATATAATTGCGGGAAGGTTTTTCCGTGCTTGGTCAAAAAGGTCGCGCACACGACTTGCCCCCACCCCCACGAACATCTCAACAAAATCCGAGCCGGAAATCGAGAAAAACGGCACACCCGCTTCTCCCGCAACCGCCTTTGCAAGAAGCGTTTTTCCCGTTCCGGGAGGGCCCACAAGCAAAACGCCCTTGGGTATTCTCGCACCGAGACCGATGAACTTTTTCGGATTTTTAAGAAATTCGACAATTTCCTCCAATTCCTTTTTTTCTTCATCCGCACCCGCAACATTCTTGAAAGTAACGTTGTTTTTGGCTTCGAGCGCGGTTTTCGCCTTGCTTTTTCCGAAGCCGCCCATTCCGTGACCGCCCGTTTGCTGTTTCATAAACGAAAACCAGAACAAGCCTATAATTATAACAAGCAAAAACGTCGGCAATAACGATATCCACCAAGAAACGGTTTCAGGCTCGGGCACGGTTGTTTCGAGCGTACCCGCCTTAATCTGCTGTTCTATTTCATTTCCGATAACGGTAAACAATATTCCCTGCGTTACCTCTATTTTGTACTCTCTGCCGTCTATTACGGCAACGGTGCTTGTATCTCCTATTTCAAGCTTTGACACCTGCCCCGCCTCTATCGCCGAAACCAGGTCGGAAAATTTTTTAACGCCCGATTCGGGTTGCCTGAGTGTCAACATCATAAGCATAACTATGACAATGGGCAATATTATATAAAAACTGATGCTTTTAAAGGATTTTTTCAAGTCATCGCCTCCCTATACTTTCGGATTATATCATTTTGACAATAAGGTATCAATTAACTTTACATTTTATTCACAAAATTCGGGTTTCATAACACCCACATACGGTAGTTGCCTATATTTGTATGCATAGTCAAGCCCGTATCCCACAACAAACTCGTCCGGGATTTCAAATCCGACATATTTTGCCGAAATCGGCGTTGTTCTTCTTGACGGCTTGTCGAGAAAGGTTAATATTTCAACACTTTTCGCACCTTTATCCTTTAAATATTGCGTAACCTTGGAAAGCGTGTTTCCGGTGTCCACAATATCTTCAACTATCAGTATATCCTTTCCCGCGGGTTCAAAACCCTTTCCGCTGTGAATTTGAACATTTCCGCCCGAGGTCGTTCCCGTGCCGTAGCTGCTTGCGTATATAAAGCTTATGGTTGCCGGCACCTCAAGCAAGCGTATAATATCCGCCGCGAATATAAAGCCGCCGCTCAAAATGGAAACAAGCATAACCTCTTTTCCGCAATAATCACGATTTATCATCTCCGCAAGGGCGCGGTTTCTTTCTTCTATTTGCTTCTGTGTTATAAGAACCTTGCCTATTGCTTCATCAATTTTCGACATAAAAGCTATCATTCCTTTGTAAAATATTCAAAAATCAAAAATTTGCGAGTGTCGGCACACGGCGCATAAGCTCCGCTTTGCCTCAATCCGCACAAGAAAAGTATTTCACCGTTTTTTTCGATAATCGGAACACAATCGCGCTCCGATAAAGGCAGCTTGGCGTTCGAAAAAATATCGCTTAAGCGCTTTGTCCCGCTCATTCCGAGCACATTCATTTTGTCGCCCGCGCGGCGGGAGCGCACGTTAAACGTGCCCGTTAATCTTTCCGCGTCGAACACGGCTATATTATTATCTCGCTTTTTGGGTCGTTTGTCAACAATTTTCGCCCTTACAATCCATTTTTTTTCGTTTATACATTCCCCCGGGGATATTGTGTAACAAAACGAATCGGCTTCGCTTTTTTGTTTAAGGCTTACATATCCGCGGTTTTTTTCGAAAAAGTCTGTTCCGTTTATGTTGTATGTTTTCGAATTTTCGCCGCGGCAAAATTTTATAAATGCCTCAAGCTTGTCCGTCGTAATATTCTCCGTTTTGCCTTTTTCAAGCATTGTATACGCCAAACGGCGCATAAGCGGTATCGGAAGAAAAGAAAACGCCGTGCAATCCATCCCCTTATCGGATATGATTTTGCCTGCTTCTTTTTGCGCCAAGCTTTCAAGATACTCGCAATCCTCGGCTGTAAGCAATGCCGCGCCGACGATTTTTCGTTGCGCCGCGGGATTTATTTGCTCCAAAACGGGGATAACGTTTTTTCTTATTTTGTTTCGTGCGTATTCCGTTGAAAAATTGGTGGAATCCTCAACCCATTCTTGTTTTTTTGCTTTAAGATATTCTTCAATCTCCGCGCGCGATACATCAAGCAGCGGGCGTATTATGTTTCCTCTTACGTACGGAATACCGCACAGCCCGCTTCCCGACGTTCCCCGTGCAAGATGAAACAGCACGGTTTCGGCATTGTCTCCGAGGTTGTGCGCCGTGGCAATTTTCGCATTCGGAATTTTTGCGGAAATTTCATCGAAAAAGGCATAGCGCTCCGCTCTTCCGCATTCTTCCTCGCCCATATGCATTCTTTTCGCCGTTGCGGGAATGTCTGCCTCCTTATAAAAAAGGAAAATGCCGTTTTTTTTGCATAAAGCCTTTACAAATTTGCTGTCGCGCGTTGCCTCTTCTCCGCGGATTTTGTGGTTAAGGTTTGCGCAATACAGTTCAAAGGCGAAGTGCTCTTGCAGCTCCTTTAGCAAAAGCAACAAACAAACGGAATCTGCACCGCCCGAAACGGCACACACAACACCGTCGCCCTTTTTTATCATTCCCCGCTTTTCTATCGTTGAGCACACTTTTTCGACAAGCATTGCTTCTCTCCTTAATCGCGATTATCCAAATTCATAAAGCGCGTAAACTCTCCGCGCCACACAAGATTTATTGTTGTACATTCGCCGGCACGGTTCTTGGCGAGATTACATTCCACAATATTTCCGAGTGTTTCGTCGGTGCCGTTTTCTTCTATCGGGCGGCAAAGCATCATTACAATGTCGGCGTCCTGCTCTATCGAGCCGCTCTCGCGCAAATCGCTGAGCACGGGGCGGCGTGATTGCTTTTCCGAAGCACGACTCAGCTGTGAAAGCGTGAGCACGGGAACGTTTAATTCCTTTGCCATTATTTTAAGCGAGCGCGACATTGCGCTGACGGCTTGCACACGACTTTCGCCCTTCCCCTCCATAAGCTGAAGATAGTCTATAACCACAAGCCCGAGTCCCTTTTCCGTTTTCAGTCTGCGGCACTTTGCCCGAATTTCCGCAACGGTTATTCCGGGGGTATCGTCAATATATATCGGTGCGGTTATAATATCGCGCAAAGAATGGGCAATCCTTTGCATATCCCCCGCATCGATATTTCCGACGCGCAGCTTGGTGGATTCCACCAACGCTTCGCTTGAAATGACACGATTTACAAGCTGTTCCTTGCTCATTTCAAGCGAAAAAACCGCCACGGGAATTTTTTCTCTTATTGCGGCATTTTCCAAAATATTTAAGGCAAAGCTCGTTTTCCCGACGCCGGGGCGCGCGGCAAGAATTATAAGGTCGCTGTTTTGCAAGCCCGCGGTTGCATTGTCAAGCCCGGTAAAGCCCGTTTTTATACCCGTAATATTGCCTCCGCGCTTTTTTAACTCGTCTATCATTGCGAGTGTGCTTTTTACAACCTCGCCGATATGTGTAAATCCGCTTGAATTGCCCTGCTCCGATATGTTGAATATAAGCTGCTCGCACCGATCGACGATTTCCGCCGTGGAGTCCTCCTCCTTGATACACATATCGATTATTTGTCCCGAAGCCTCTATCAAGCTGCGCAGCTTTTTCTTGTCATTTACAATGTCGATATATTGAGATAGGTTTTCACTTGTGAAAACATTGTTTGCGAGCTTTGTAATATACGCTATCCCGCCGACGCTCTCAAGCTTGTCTCCGAGCTTGTCCGAAAGCGTTACCAAATCCACCGGCACACCTTCCTCGAAAAGCGCGGCTATTGCGTTAAAAACCGTTTTGTTTGCCGTTGCGTAAAACGAGTCTTCGTCAAGCTTATCCATTGCCGCAACAAGTGCTTTCTCGTCGAGAATCATATTTCCCAGGACGGCGGCTTCCGCTTCCAAATTGTACGGCATGGTTCTGCCTATGGTTGTATCCATTTCTACCACCCGATTTCCGAATTATTCAGCCTGAACAACAACCTTTATTGTTGCCGAAATTTCAGGATAAATTTTTATTTCAACATTTGTTTCGCCTATTGTTTTTATTCCGTCCGGCAAAACTATTTTACGCTTGTCGATAACGTGGTGAAGTTGCATTTTTACGGCATCCGCCACGTTTTGATTGGTAATTTTTCCGAAAAGTTTGCCGTTGTCCCCCGCTTTTCCTTTTAACACGATTTTTCCGCCCTCAAGTGAGGCTGCCGTTTTTTTTGCGGCTTCGATTTCCTGCTGCTTATGAAATGCCGCCGACTCGTTTTTTCCTTTTATGTTGTTTAAGATATTTGCCGTTGCGATTTCCGCCATTTTTTTGGGAATGAGGAAATTGCGCGCATACCCGTCGCTTGCCTCAACAATATCTCCTTTTTTCCCGTGACCCTTAACATCCGTTAACAAAACAACCTTCATATCAAATCTTCCTTTCCGTTTTAAGCTAATATTTCATCGATTGCGGTTTTCAGCTTTTCTCCAACATCGGACACCGTTGCCCCGTCGAGCTGTGCCCCCGCAAGCATCATATGTCCGCCGCCGCCGAGTTTTTCGACGATAAGCTGTACGTTGATTTCTCCGAGAGACCGTCCGCTTACAATAACCTTTCCGTTTTCGCCTCTTGCAACAACGAACGACGCTTTCATATCCGTAATTTCCAAAAGCTCGTCCGCGGCGGCGGAAATTATAACGTGCGGAACAATTCCCGAAAAAAGCGATATTGCGATATTGTCGCGGTAAACCTGTGCCTCCGTTACAATGCACGCCTTAAGCTTGTAATTTTCTATCGATTCTCTGAAAAGACGCTTTACCCTAAGCGTATCAACACCTGCCGCGCGAAGATATGCGGCGGCCTCAAAGGTACGCACGCCCGTTTTAAACATAAAGTTTTTCGTATCCATCACTATCCCGGCATACAACGCCTCCGCGTCTATCGTCGAAACGGCATATCGTTTATCGAAATACTGCATAAGCTCCGCCACCATTTCGCAAGCGGACGAGGCAAACGGCTCGTGATATACGATATCGGCATTTTCTATAAAGCTTTCGCTTCGGCGGTGATGGTCTATAACAACCTTGGTTTTTATCATTTCCAAAAGCTCGGGCATTTCCGTGTATTGCGGAACGTGCGTATCGCATACAACGAGCAATGTTTTCGGAGAAATAAACTCACGCACGGTGTTTTTGCCGATAAACAAATCATCGTGATAATGATTTTTTTCTATTTTTTCGAGCAAAAGGTGTACGGTGTCGTCCTTGGTTGCCAGCAAAATTTTCGCGTCTTTTTCCGCAAAGCTTGCCATTCCCGCAATGCCGATTGCCGCACCCACGGCATCTGTATCGCTGTTTTTGTGTCCCATAATCAGCACGTTGTCACAGCCGGAAATAAGCTCGCGCAGATTATGCGCCATTACACGCGCTTTAACCTTTGTGCGTTTTTCCGTTTCTTTCGAATTCCCTCCGAAATAACGGAATTTTTCGTTCTCGCGCACAACAACCTGGTCTCCCCCGCGTCCGAGTGCCATTTCAAGGGCTTTTTTCGCCGATATGTCGCACTCGAAAAGGGTGCTTTCTCCCACGCCTATTCCCATACTCACCGTCGGCACAATTCCGCTTGAGGTCGAAGCCTTTTTAACGTCCTGCAAGATGGAGAACTTGCTTTCCTCAAACAGGTTAAGCTGTTCGCGTGTGAATACCGCGGCATACTTGTCCTTTTCGATTTTTTTTACAATACCGCCCACGTCTTGAATACGGCTTGTTATGCATTTCTCCGTAAATGTTATGATGTCGAGCCGCTCCGCGTCCGAGGCTTCCTCTATTGCTTCGTCGTAATTATCTATAACAAGCTCGCCGACGGCAAGCCGTGCCTTCTCCAACTCTTTGCGAAGCTTGGTCAGCTCGGTGGTTTTTTCCATATGAATAATGATTGCCGCGTGATCCTGTGCCGCCTTTTTTTTGTATATCATATGCACAAGGTATGTGTCGCCTCCCACGGACACGGTTTGCGGCTGAGCGGTTTCCGCTTCAAAAACCCGCGAAAGACTTATCTCAGGGCAAAGCTCGGAAATGCGCTTGCTCGAAGCATTGGGAAACAGCTCAAAAAACGGCGTATTGTACCAAGCCACGGTGCCGTCAATTCTTATTCCGGCAATGGGATTAAGCGTTTTAAAGAGCGATTCGTTGTTCTGTGCGCCGTCGTCGTTTTCATTATTCTCGGTATATTCTTTCATCTTCTTTATACTGCGTATTCTCGAAAACATTTTCTCGCAAACAATTAAGCCCGAGCACACAAGAATAACAGCGGAAATCGCCGTTGAACTAGGAAACAGCACCGCCGCGGCAAAGAAAATAACCACAGCGGGAATTACCGATAAAAATCTGCGTATAAATGCGAATTTATTCTTTTTCATAATTCACCGTCCGTTCCTTGCGTATATGCCTGAAATCGGCAAACGAATCAACACAAGCCGAAAGCACGTACACAACAAAAATATTTATAAACGGATTTATGCTTACCAAAAGCGAAAAAACGGAATATATCATAAAATGAATGAGCACACGCGCAAACGTTGCTTTAACTGCCTTTCTCAAATAAAAGTCGACCAAGGCAACCGCACAAAAGAAAAACATCACCGCAAGAATAACAAAAATATTGATAAACAAATATCCGTAATCGGTATTTCGGGTAAGAGCATACATTATCAGGGCTATCGGCAAGGCTATCGCCGCACTGCGCGGCATTTTGAGCTTTGCAAAGCTGTGCCCCGTCGAAATCGGGGTTTTCCGAAGAGCTGCCGTTACGCACCACATAACACAATAACCGACCGCAATCGACGAAACAACCAACACCGACGGTATCAGCAGCCTAATCGTGCGCTCGGCATAGTTTAAAAGCTTTGTCACGATTTCTGCAGAATCGATTGTGTTTTCGGTAAGCACGGCAAGCTGCTCTTTCATAAGCGCAAACGGTGCCTCCGTAAGATACTGCGCAATGCTCTGTCCCGCTTTGGCGGAAAGCATACTCAAATCCGCCGCAGACACCAATAGGTAGCCCGCCGCCGCAAGGTATACTCCCCGAAAAAAATCTTGCTTGTTCACCGTTACGTATACGCACGCCGCGGCACACAAAACCGCCTGCAAGCCCAAAAACAGCCCCTGCGTTTCTTCGCCGCCGACGGAGGCGTAAAAAAGCATTGAAAACAAAAACGACGACAGCCCGCCCAATATCGCATTTATCGGACCGAGCATTAAAAACGTCATCGATATATTATACGCGCACAAAACCATAGCCACCGACGGCATACCGAATAATAGCGGCAGCAGAGAAAGCATAATGCGCAATATTGTTCCGAATTGAATTTTCTCATTGTTTAACACAGTGTTCACCGAGCCTTTGTTTGCAAATAGTCGAGCATTTGGGTAAAACCACCCACAGTAATAAATAATATACCACGTTTTTCTTTTCTTGTAAAGGATTTTCGGCAAAAAAGCGCGGCGGATATTCCCCAAGGAAAAAGCAACAAAAACAAATATGAAAAAACGCACTGTTTTCCGCAGAGCGTTTTTATAAATTATTTAAGCTTAACCGCACAGCCTTTTTCATCACAGCATAATTTCAAGCACTCAAATTCAATATGCTCCGATTTATTTTCGGCTTATTTTTTCCAAATCGGCTTTTGCAGTGCGCAGCTTTTCGGGAATTTTTTCATCGAATAAATTTTTAACCGCTTCCATGCTTCCCTTTTCCTTTGCGGCTTTGTAATATTGACATTTGTATTCAAGGATATCGAGCGTTTCCTTAAGCTCCTCCATTTGATTTAAAACCTTTTCGCGCTGTTTTTCAAACATTTCAAGCCTTTCTCCGATTGTTTCGTCGCCCTTTAAGGTCATATCGATATACCGCCTGATTTCCTTAATCGTAAGTCCGGACTTTTTCAGGCAATCTATAATAAAAAATCGGTTGAAATCCTCCTCCTCAAACACTCGCATTCCGCCTTTCGAACGCTTAACAAAAGGAAGCAAGCCCTCCTTATCGTAAAATCTGAGCGTTGACGACGCAATATTCAATATTTTTGCTGTTTCTCCGACTGTGTAAAGCATTTTTATCCTCCGAAAATCATAAAAAATAAAAAAAATCTGTTGACTTAAACTTAGCTTTAAGTTGTATAATTAAAATATATCATTGAGTATGTTTATTGTCAAGGAGGAATTTTCAATGGAATATATTACATTATCAAACGGAATAAAAATGCCGCTTCTCGGCTTCGGCGTGTTTCAAGTGCCGAACGGGGAGATTTGCGAAAAAGCCGTGCTCGACGCGATAAATTCGGGTTATCGCTTAATCGATACCGCGGCGGCTTACCGAAACGAGGAAGCTGTCGGCAAAGCAATCAAAAAAAGCGGCATTGCTCGAAGCGAGCTTTTTGTCACAACAAAATTATGGGTACAGGACGCAAGCTGTGAGGGAGCAACGAAAGCGATTGATACATCACTTGAAAAGCTCGGGCTTGATTACATCGACCTATACTTAATTCATCAGCCTATGGGCGACTGCGTCGGGGCATACAAAGCAATGGAGGAAGCATACAAAAACGGGAAATTAAAGGCAATCGGTGTTTCGAATTTCTATCCCGAAAGGCTCTGCGACCTTTGCGAAACGGTTGAAGTCACACCTATGGTAAATCAGGTTGAGCTGCACCCCTTTTTCGCACAGGAAAACACGCTTTCGCTTATGAAAGAATACGGCATTGTGCCCGAGGCGTGGGGACCGTTTGCTGAGGGAGGGCACAATATTTTCGCACACCCCGTTTTGACCCAAATCGGAGAAAAATACAAAAAAACAGCCGCACAGGTTGCTTTGCGGTGGAACATACAACGCGGTGTGGTTGTCATCCCCAAATCGACACATACCGACAGAATAAAGCAAAACATCGACATTTGGGATTTTTCGCTTTCCGATGAAGATATGCAACAAATCGCAATGCTTGATACGGGCAAAAGCGAAATCGTAAATCACCGCGACCCCGAATTTGTAAAAATGCTTCACAATATGAAAATTCATAATTGAGAAAGGTCTGACAAAAATGAGAAGCGAAGTCGAAATCGAAGAAGCCTCCGAGGCGGCACGCCGCGAAAAACAAATTTATGCGGATATGCCGGTTTTCAAGGCGGTTGCAACTATGGTTATTCCGACCATTATAAGCCAAATCATTACCGTGATTTATAACCTTGCCGATACCTGGTATGTCGGTTTAACGGGTAATGCGGCGGCGGTTGCGGCAATTTCACTGTGTTTGCCGGTATATAATATTATGACCGCCGTAGCAAACCTTTTCGGCATAGGCGGTTCAAGCGTTATCACTCGGGCGATAGGAAATAGTCATCATCACAGAGCAAGGCGGGCATTTGTTCTGTCCGTTCGCGGGGCATTGCTTGCGTCGGTTGTTTATTGTTTGCTGTTGGGCGCGATTGCAAAACCTTTCCTGCTTGTCATCGGCGGTGACGCAAGCAGTATCGACCTTGCCGTGCGGTACACAATGATTACAATGGTCATAGGCGGTATTCCCACGATTTTGTCCGCCGTTTTTGCACATTTGATACGCAGCACGGGGCAAGCCGGTGTTGCCGGTTTCGGTATCACGTTGGGTGCGATTTTGAATATGGTTCTTGATCCGTTGTTTATGTTCGTACTTCTCCCGAGCGGATACGAAGTGGTTGGTGCTGCCGTTGCAACGACACTCTCCAACGCGGTTGCGATGATGTACTTTATCGTTTATATGGTTCGACGTAAGGATGAATCCGTTTTTCATTTCACACTGGAAAATCACAAAAATATTCGCATTACGTCGTGGGATATTATGAAATCCGGTATTCCAAGCTTCTTCCTTTTGGCGGCAGGTCAAATTTCCAACTTTTTTCTCAACGGTATGATTGCGGATATGGGCGCAAGTGCCGCGGTTGCCGGCATCGGTGTTGTCAGAAAAATCGATTCGCTTGCATATGCCGTCAATCAGGGAATAACTCAAGGTATGCTCCCCATCGTGGCATACTGCTTCTCTTCACACCGTATACGACGTATGAAATCGGTAATCGGATTTTCCGCAATGCTGACTGTTGTGTTTTCTTTGTTGTGCAGTCTGTGCTCGTACATATTCGCCCCGCAACTTGTCGAATTTTTTATTCGAGATACCGAAACCGTTTCCTACGGAGCCGGATTTTTGCGCATACTGTGCATAGCGGTTGCCGTTTATCCGCTTTTGTTCGTAATTATCGCTGTGTTTCAAGCCGTTGGTGAGGGCACAAAGCCTTTCTTGCTGTCCTTACTTCATAAGGGTTCGTTTGACATATTGCTGTTTTTTGTAATACGACGGTTTTTCGGCACGGAATATATATTGTGGGCTTCTCCCATTATGGCGGCGGTTGCGCTTATCGTCGGAATTGTGCTTGTATTTCGGATGTTCGGACATCTGCAATATATAAATTCATAATTCAAAAAGAGAGGAATTAAAAAATGAGCAAAAAGGTTTTAATTTTATCGGGAAGCCCGAGAAAAGGCGGCAATTCTGACGTTTTGTGCGACGAATTTGCAAAGGGTGCAATTGAGGCGGGCAATGAGGTTGAGAAAATATGCGTTTCCGACAAAAAAATCGGTTATTGCAAGGGCTGTTATGCCTGTAAAAACGACGGCGTGTGCGCAATAAAGGACGATATGGCGGAAATTCTTCAAAAAATGATAGACGCCGACGTTTTGGTTCTTGCAAGCCCGGTGTATTTTTATTCGATAGACGCGCAACTGAAAGCCGTTATCGACCGAACCGTTGCGCGCTGGCTTGAGGTAAAAAACAAAGAGCTTTATTACATAATCACAATGGCGGACGAGGCTGTTTCCTCCGCAAATACCTCGCTTGCCTGCTTCAGAGGCTATGCCGCCTGCGTTTCCGGTGCAAGGGAAATGGGCGTTATCATCGGAAGCGGCGTATACGAAAAAGGCGAAATATTAGATACGGAAGCAATGAAAAAAGCCTATGAAACAGGCAAAAACATATAACTGAATTAAGCGACGGGGGCTAAAGCCCTTTATCGAAGGAGAGATAAATAATGCTGTATGATTTCACTTACTACAACCCCACGCGAATACATTTCGGGAAAAATTCGATGAATATGCTTTCGCATGAGCTTGAAAATTACGGAAAAAATGTTTTACTGCTTTACGGAAAAGGTTCAATAAAAAAAATCGGACTGTATGACAAAATTGTCGATATACTGACATCGTGCAATAAAAGCATTGTCGAGCTTTCGGGCATAAAGCCCAACCCGACCTATGCACAGGTTTCGGAGGGTAGCCGTTTGGTTCGCGAAAACAATATCGACTTGATTTTGGCGGTCGGCGGCGGTTCAACAATCGACTGTGCGAAAGCAATATCGGTTTCCGCATATGCAAAGGGCGACCCCTGGCAAAGATATTGGATTGATTTTGAAGCGGTTGACAACAAAATCGTGCCCGTGGGCACGGTTCTTACAATGACGGGAACTGCCTCGGAAATGAACGGTGGAAGCGTCATTACCAACGAAGCCGTTTCGATAAAAACGGGAAGAGTTTTCCCACCGGAGGTAAACCCCGCCTTTTCGATTTTAAATCCCGAATTTACTTATTCCGTTCCGAAAAAACAAATGGCAAGCGGAATATTCGATATTTTTTCGCACCTTATGGAGCAATATTTTTCGGGCGATGACGACAACACAACCGATTACTTGATTGAAGCCGTTATGACGGCTCTTATCAAAGGTGCACGCACGGCAATTAAAAATCCGAACGATTACGAGGCACGCGGTAATATTATGTGGTGCGCAACGCTCGCCCTTAACACCGTTACAGGTCTTTCCAAAACACAAGATTGGGAAGTTCATAATATCGAACATCAGCTCGGTGCATATACCGACTGTCCGCACGGCTTGGGTCTTGCCGTGATTTCAATGCCGTATTACCGATACATTTACAAAAACGGTATTGACAGGTTTGTTCGGTTTGCGAAAAATGTATGGAATGTGGATTGCACAGGCAAAACAAAGGACGAAATCGCACTTGAGGGAATAAGCCGTCTTGAAAGCTTTGCGAAAGAGCTTGAAATTCCGCTCACGCTTCGCGAACTCGGTGCAACGGAGGATATGCTCGAAAAAATCGCAAATTCGGCATACGAGGGCGGCGGCTACAAGCATATGACGCACGAAGACATATTAAACGTTTTGAAAGAATGTTTTTAAGAAACAATTAGATTATCTATGGTGATACACAAATACCACCATAGATAATCTTTTGTGCGGGCAAGTCGCCCTGTCAGTAACATATCTTTCGGAGCTTCATCAATTTTGCCCA